>NZ_JAMPKB010000101.1:0-15531 GCF_039961925.1 Trichocoleus sp. DQ-U1
CATTGAGTCCTCTGCTTCGCTTAAGATAATCCGAATAGGAGCAGGCATAAATAATGGAAAACTCCGTTTAGAAGCTTTATGCCATCTTATATTTAATTAGTCCCAGCTACTTAGGTGAGTTTTCTTAGGGCGCAGAGGCTATCAATATATGTTTTGGTTTGTTACAAGTTTCTCATAAGTATTGACTTTCTTAGGCAAGATAGCAGTAAAGGCAGAAACAACTTTAGCTTGTGCCTTGTCCACCCCTTACGGAAATGGTAACGGAAGATGCAAAAGGCTAGCCTTCCGTTCTTTGCAATATAGATTTTTTTATACTTGTGGCAGTCCTTTTAGCCCTTGCATTTACTGACGCTGACCTTTAGGGTAAAGTCTTAATGTACGAAAAGCGAGGTTTTTGCGCTCTAGAAGACAACTCGATTTACTGGTTTGCCGCCATAAACCACTTCTTCCTTGCCTAAAAAACAAGAAGATAAGACAACAATAAGTCTCTTTAATGAAGGATTAAATTTATGAGTTCTTCGGAAGAAAATTACATCAATTATATAGAATTGGAATCCGCTCAAACAAATCCAATTCAGTCTAAAAGTGATTCCTCGCTTCCTAGTGTAAATGGGACAGAAAGTGGAAATCTCGATAAAGTCAGAGATATTCTTTTTGGGAATCAGACGCGAGAATACGAAAAAAGGTTTGCTCGTTTGGAAGAACGTTTAGTGAAAGAATCCACTAACTTACGCGATGACACGAGAAAACGTTTAGATAATATTGAAAACTACCTCCGAAAAGAACTTGGATCTATAACTGACCGATTAAAAACTGAGCAATCAGAACGAGACGAATCAGTAAAAGGGCTTTCTCAGGAATTAAAAAACTTGATTGGTTCTTTGGAAAAGAAGCTCGCGCAACTGGATGAACAAACTACAACGAAAGAGCGAGAGTTACGTCAGCAGATTCTAGAGCAATCTAAAAATTTGGACGATGAGATTAGGCAAAAATATGAAGAACTTTTGGCTGCGCTTGAACGAGAAGCCCAAGAACTTCGTAAGGATAAAACAGACCGTTCAACTCTGGCATCTCTGTTTGCAGAACTAGCAATGAGACTTAACACTCAACCGGGAATTTATCGAAATGAATAATTTTTCTACAAAAGAGATTTTTAAGGGGGGAATCCAAAATTATCCGTCCATAGACTACTAAATCGCTCTAGCTCCCTCATCTGATGTCGGCATAATAATTTAGTTGTGAATAGGGGGATTTGAGCAATGGCTGACTCTTCTACCCATGATTTATCTAGCAATACTCCAGAAAATAATCTTTCAACGAACGAGGATCTCTCAGAACTTCGGAGTTTGCTTCTTGGTTTTGAGCAAAGCGAACTTGATAAACTGCATGAGCGACTAAATAATCCCAATATTCATGCAGAGGATATCAGCCAACTGCTTCCAGAGGCGATTATCCTACGGACAATGCGAGATAAGCAGCTAAGCGAAGCAATCGTGCCAACGGTTGAAGAAGCGATTCATTTATCGGTCACAAAAGACCTGAATATCCTGTCAGAGGCGATTTTCCCCGTAATCGGCCCTGCCACGCGCAAAGCGATCGCTACAGCTCTGGAAACTACAGTCCAGTCCCTCAATCAAACTGTTGAACACAGCTTGTCTCCACAAGGCTTTAAGTGGAGATTGGAAGCTTTACAGACAGGAAAATCATTTGCCGAAGTTGTTCTTCTCCGCACTCTTCTCTATCGAGTTGAACAAGTTTTTTTGATTCATAAAAAAACTGGATTGTTACTTCAGCACGTAGTAGCGCCAAACGTAGCCGCTCAGGATGCAGACTTAGTTTCAGCGATGTTAACAGCGATCCGGGATTTTGTCCAAGACTCTTTTAGCGTACAAACCGGCGATTCCCTAGAAACGTTGCAGTTTGGCGAACTCACTATCTGGATTGAACCTGGTCCGCAGGCAATATTAGCAGGGATTATCCGGGGAAATGCACCCAAAGAATTTAAGTTAGTTTTCCAAGAAGTAATAGAAAAAATTCACCTCAAATACGACCAAAAATTTAATTCGTTTGAGGGAGATACTGCTCCCTTTGAAGGCAGCACGCTTTATCTTGAAGATTGCTTTCAGGCCCAGTATCAACCCAAAAAGACAAAACCTTCTCCTGTTCTATGGATTTTATTAAGCTCTATATTAATAGCTTTGGGTAGCTGGTTCTTTTTTGACTTCACAGAGAAACAGCGATGGACAGCGTATTTGGAAAAATTAAATGCCCAGCCAGGAATGACCGTAGTTACTTCCGAGAAACGTCGGGGAAAATATTTTATTTCCGGACTTCGAGATCCTTTAGCGGCAGATCCAATCAAGATCATGAAAGAATCAAATATTAATCCCAAAATAGTTATTAGCCGCTGGGAGCCTTACTTATCTTTTTATCCAAAATTTACTGAAATTAGAGCGAAAGACTTGCTTCAACCTCCGGCAACTGTATCTTTAATCGTTGATGAAAAGGGCACTCTTCGTGCTGAAGGTTCTGCTCCTTATCAATGGATTATTGAAACCAGAAAACTGGTGCGAGCAATTCCCGGAATTAATAAATTTGACGAAAAAAACCTTATTGAGATGGAACTTAAAGAACTTGAGCTTAGTGAAAACAAGATCGAAAAGCAGTTACTCTTTTTTACAGAGGGAAGTACACAGCTTGAACCTGACCAGGAGATCATGATAGAAAACCTTATAAAAGAAGTTAAAAAACTTACAAATGCAGCGCCTTATTTAGGTAAAAATGTCCAAATTGAAATTTTAGGACACGCTAACAAAATAGGCTCAGAGCAGAGAAATATGATCCTAAGCCAAGGGCGTGCCGATGCCATCCTTTCTACTCTAGTTTCGCAAGGAATAAAGAAAACCAATCTTTCTTCGGTGGGTGTAGGCACAAAAGAAATTTTGGATAAAGAAACGACCCAACAGGATCGATCATTGAATCGCAGCGTCTCTTTCAAGGTAAAAATAACTGATACCTCCGGGAGAGAAATAACTCAGTAATGATCCAGAAAAAAATGTGTATGGTGGGTGCATTCGCCACCGGAAAAACGAGTTTAGTCTCACGTTTTGTTAAAAGTATTTACTCTGATACTTATCAAACAACTGTTGGAGTAAAAATTGATAAAAAATCACTCAATATTGGAGGGAAAGAATTAAATCTCATTCTTTGGGATCTTTATGGAGAAGACGAATTTCAAAAAGTTCGGATGTCCTACCTGCGGGGTTCGTCAGGCTATTTCCTGGTAGCTGATGGAACCCGCCGTACTACCTTAGATAAAGCTTTTACACTTCAAAAAAGAGTAGAAGATACGATTGGCACCCTTCCATTCATTTTGGTACTCAACAAATGGGATTTGACGGAGGAATGGGATATTGATGATACGGCAATGGACGAAATAGTAGAAAGAGGTTGGCTAGTCGTTAAAAGCAGCGCAAAAACAGGTTTAGGTGTAGAAGAAGCTTTTCTAACGCTTGCGAAGAAAATGATAGAGGCATAGATGCTTGACCTCCCTTCGCCAATTCTGAATTATATTCACACTTTGGCTGTTGAAAATCGTTCTCCAGCCTATCTCCTGGTAGAAAAAGATGGTCGCTTGTCAGATTGGGGTGGGAAACTGGAAGCCTATGGAGTGAATGATTTGCAAAAAGGAGAATATATCGGGAAACAAGTCTTTTTTCTAGAAGGTCTTTTTCCCCTGAACGGTTCTCCTATCTGTATCCCTTGCATGAAAACGGAATATGGGCTTTCCGCAGATGTCCATCTTGTACCTGGAGAAGAGGGAGACTGGGTATTGCTATTAGATACAACTTTGGAAGAAAGCCAGCACCGTCTGATGCAACAACAAGGAAACGAATTGAACCTTTTGCGAGAGGAACACTGGAAAATATTAAATCAATATTTTGGAAAGGATATTACCCAATTACCACAAGCGGTTCTGGCCCTTCAAGAGAGAGGGGAACGACGGGATGTTACTATTCTTTCTATCCATATTTGTGGACTCACTTCTTACAGTGAAAATAACCCTCCCGAAGTGGTTTTTAAAACATTAAATTTATGTATCCCTATTATGATACAGATACTTATTGATGAAGCTGGGATAGTCAATAAAATAACTGGAGATGTAATAACGGCTTTCTTCGGGGTTATTGCCTCAACGGGATGTCCTAAAAATCAGGCAATAAAAGCTGCACGAGACATAATTGAGGCCATTGCAGAGATAGGTGAAGCGAGGAAAGGCGAGCTTGGTTTAACTCTCGAAATCGCTATTGGTATCGCTTCGGGACCCGTTACTTTCGGTATTTTGGGTAGCAAAGGTAGCAGAATGTTCACTGCTATTGGCTACTATGTTAATTTAGCAGCTTGCTTGGAAAGTCAGGCACGTCCCAGCGAGATTCTCATCGACGAAAATACATTTCAAGAGCTTGATGAGATGAAAAAATATTTTTTAGAAAATTTCCTTCTATTGAAAGGAATTGTTGAACCTATACGAACTTATTCTTGCCTGGTAAAATAATGAAAGAATCTATTACAAACGAGCTTTTTGCCGCCCTGAATATTGTAATTTTAGAACGCCTGGATAATGGATTTTTTACAATAGTTGGGACGATGCCGGATTGGTTTAATAATTTCCATGTAAA
The DNA here is from genome assembly GCF_039961925.1 of Trichocoleus sp. DQ-U1. Lineage (NCBI taxonomy): Bacteria > Bacillati > Cyanobacteriota > Cyanophyceae > Leptolyngbyales > Trichocoleusaceae > Trichocoleus > Trichocoleus sp. DQ-U1. The sequence goes on from NZ_JAMPKB010000101.1 coordinate 4,680, forward strand.
TACTACGCAGGAACCGGATAGATTAAATTTGGGTCAGCAATTCCCTTTTCTGGATAACTTTCTCATTGATGCTGAAAATTTCTGGGAAGAAAAGGGTACAGAACCCCTAAAATCCGGGCTGTGGACTGAAATTAATATATTGGGAAACGAATGCCATCTAGAGGCATCAGCCGTTTGTCTGGAAGATAAGAAAATACTCTTGATTGAGTGTTTGGGATTTGCTTATGAAGAAAAACAGTCTCTGATCCAGAAAGCTAGACAAAATAATCTAACTTATCAACATCTTATTAAAGAAATACAAAAAAAAGAAATTTTACTTCACTGCTTTGTACACGACATAGCAGGACAACTAACGGGACTTAACTGCTGCTTTGCACTTCTTGCTTTAGACAATTTGACACCAAAAGGCAGAGAACGCCTAGAAATCGGGAGGAAGCAATGTACCAAGCAAGAGATGTTGATTCAGGAAATATTGAAGGCATTTTCTGCCGAGGTAAAATCACTAGAGGCTTTTTCACTCGATCCTGCTCACGCTCCAGATGCAATGATTTGTGCAGTGGAAGTGGTGGATGCTTTATTACCAACTTTTACATTCCATAAAATGCAGTTGCAATTGGCTGCTGACATTAATAGCTCGAAAGATTGGAAGGTAGTTGGGGAAAACTCGCGTTTGGAGAGAGTTCTTTTTAACTTAGTAGAAAATGCTCTTAGACATAGTCCATCTGGTTCTACTGTGACAGTTAATCTCCAAGAAGATGGAGAATTTATTTTGGTGAGTGTGGACGATGAGGGTTTTGGTGTACCGCCGGAGCTTTCAAAAAATTTGTTTCAAAAATTTTCTCAAGGTACAGAGAAAGCTGGCAAAGCCGGTTTAGGACTTTATTTTTGTCGGATTACGGTTGAACGCTGGGGTGGCAGTATTGGTTATTCACCCCGTAGTGAACGAGGTTCCCGATTTTGGTTCCGGCTCCCTAGACCCATTGTGCAATCATAGATTTGGATTTTAACTATCTACAAAATTTTTCGGTCGGAGAAGTTGGATGGTTCATTGCTATGAACTAAGAACTATCAAGAGCCTACGTTTATTGACACCTACCTACGTAGTATTGATTACGGTAAAAAGCGATCGCTCTTAGTTTTTTGCATTCAAAGTGATTTCAATCTGGCAGCAATATCGTAAAATCTGAGTGAGCTCGTGCGGGAGAAAGCGTAAAATGGACAGTCGAGTGTACGAATTTGACCAGACGCAGAACCAGCTGATTCGGGATCTTGCTCAGAAAATGCGCTTTGTTAGCTACTTTCTGATCGCTTTAGGGGTGCTTCTGGTTATAGATGGGATTGTCAGTATCGCAAAAGGTGAAATTGGCGGCATTATCACTGGCGTTGTTCAAATCTTCATTGGTTTATGGACAAGTAAAGCAGCCTCTTCTTTCCAGCTTATTGTCGATACTCAGGGAAGCGATATGGAAAATTTGATTGGTGCCCTTGGGGAACTTAGAAAACTTTATACACTCCAATACTGGTTGATATTGATAGCGGTCTTCTTTGTTGCTGTTGCACTAATTATGACAGTGATTTTTGGAACATTCCAAGTCACTCGATGACAGACGGTTGAGCGTTTCTTGGGATGGGAAATAAGTTCAGAAATAGGCAATATATCGCTTTTTACACCTATTTTTGAATCTTTAATTCTTAATTCCTCGCTCGCCATAGCGCAGTAGCCTTTCCAAAGTTGCCAAACGGTTATCCCAAACTTGAACTTGGTAGGGCTGCTCTATACCTTCCTGTTTCATCCATTGATTGAACTGAAATTTAAAAGCTTGGAGTGAAATTTTCGCCTTTGCCAGATTATTCGCAGAAGGATTCGCAGCCAGCTGATTCAGTGTATTTGAGAGAGCCTCTGATTGTTTGCGCCATTCCGAGAGTGCTGGTTCCTTAATCCCAAACTGGTTAGTTTCTAAAAGAAAATCCCATTCTTTTTGGAGTGCCGCGTAACGAGTCGCAGCGGCTAGGAAAGGTTGGCGATAAGGCAATGGTTCTGTGGATGATTTTATTTCCCTCCCCTGAGTGCGGCGGAAGATTCCTTGCAGATTTTCGTTGAGATTTTCGGCGGCAAATAGAGCGTAACCGCTGGCAGGAAAATTCCGCAGCGCTTGTATTTGATCGATTGCCACAACATCTGGCAGATTCAGTAAACGAATCGAGGGCAAAACTAGAGTTGAACCCAGTAGAGCCTGAGTAAGTAAAGGCTGTGCCAAACTCTGGAGTTTGTTAGTATCTAAAGCGTAAGTCATCGGCACTAGCAAATCTACATCTCCGCGCTGCGCCCAGACTTCCCAATGTTGTTGTAGTTTTTGCAAGCGCTCAGTTTCAGGAAAAGGAAACACTGCCGCTGACACAATCAGGTTCGGTTTTAAGGCGCGTAGGCTTTTCGATGCATCTGCTACAAAACTGTTAATGGCATTGGTGCGAAATTGCGTCCACTTTTGCCATAAATTGCGGTCTTTCGGCGAAATCTTTGCCGGATCGACCCCGTGTAACTGCTGAAATTGCTGACGAGCCGCTGTACCGTAGCCAAAAGCATAACCCGCGCGGGGATCTTGAAAAGGATAGCGAATGTAATCGAACTGAATGCCATCCACTTGATAGTTTGTGGCAATTTCCCCCAACATCTGTATTAAGTAGCGCCGTACCTCCGGATTCGCCGGATCGAGAAACGTTTTTCCCGAACCCAAGTGGAATAAACGCCCCCGGTTATCGTAGCCTGCCCAGGTGGGATGCAGATCGAGTACCGGGCCGGGATACTCTTTCGGAAGCTTGACTAAGGTGTTATGACGCTGGTTGCCGACGGCGAAAATCCACACCCAGGCGTGCAACTCCATGCCGCGCTCATGAGCGAGTTTGACTGCGCTAGCTAGGGGGTCCCAGCCGCGTACCAAGGGATTCTGAATCTGAGCGACGCGACTGGGATAAATGGGATATCCCGCATTGACTGTTTCAAAAAAGACCGTGTTAAATCCTGCCGCTGCTAGTCGGTCGAAAATTTTTGCTAATTTTTGCTCCGAACCAGCGCTGACAATGGTACCGCGATCTAACCACATCGCCCGAATTTCTGACTGTCCTTGGGGTCGGTCGGTGGGATAGTTGTCCCAGAGAGTTCGTCGCGCCTGGAGCCATTGCTGTCGGGCAGCGCTGTAGTCTTTTTGGTCAACTAGCTGAAGAAATTGTTGCAACCCTGTCCGGGCAGTTTTGAGTGCTGATTCCTGATTAGAGCGTGAAGAAGTTTGAGCGATGAGCTTGGTTTGGGTTGAGGAATTATTTCCGTTTGCCGTTCCCACCTTATTCGTGGCGTTGGCAGTTAACATTGCACTCTCAAAGCGTCCGATGAGCGCTTCCAACTCCTGGCGCATGGCGGTTGCTTGTCCGCCTGTGATGAGCTGGGAGCTTGGTTTTACTTCGAGTCCAGGTGGAGCCACTAAACCATCGGCGTTGACGTCTGCGGCTTGGGTTGCTGGGGCAGGAGGGAAAAGGATAGGGGTTCCCGACTGGGTGCGGGAAGCGGCAGGCGTCCCACCTGCCGCAGTCCCTGGAGAAACGGAATTCGTTGAATTTGGCTGCCCGTTTGGCGGGCGTGGTGTGGCAGCCGCAGTGGTTCCGGCTGGGGAGGAACACTGCTGGGGCGCATTGGTTGGTGCATTTTTGGCTGTTCTCACTCCCCCGTAGCGATTCAGGGATGCCCGCAACCATGCACTATCCAGGTTTGGGCTAGAGGCAGTATCGACGCCCCAACGCCAGCCCAGAAAGACCGAGCGATCGGTGGTTACGACCGCCGGTGGATTCTCAACCGACTTCCAGACAGCAGCGGTTTGACTGGTCAATCCAGCGGGAATGATTACACCCCCCTGGGCGGTTCCGGCAAGTCCGTTCTGTTGCACCCAACCCTGATTTTTAGCGGGTGCGGGTGCCAAGGTGGAGGGGCTTTGTAAACCGAATCCCCAGTAAGCGCCAAAGAGCGATCGCAATTGCGATCGCACATTCGCTTGGGAAAGCGTGCCTAAAGGCCCAGTAGCGATCGCTCGCCCGCCTTTCCCCATCCATTCTTGGATTGCTTGTACCTGTACGGCACTGAGGGTTTCAACATTTGGTAAAAATAAAACCTGCGTCCCGGCTAAATCTGCCGCCTGCCGGACTTGTTGTAAATCCACCACACAGTAGGCAACACCACTTAGTCCCAGGCGGGTTGTAATCCCCTCCCATTGGTTGGCATTGTCCTGGGTTTTCACGACTCCCAGTACACCCGGTGCGGCACCGGCAGGAAAAGAATTAAAAAATAAACAGGAAAAATTTACAACTAAAAATACCCAATTCCAAGCCTGAGATTTTTCCTTTCCCTGGCGTTCCCGCTTCAAACCAAAACCACTCCTCAACACAAGCTGCTCCTGAAATAGCTGTTAGCGATTAGCTTTTCATCCTTAGCCATCAGTTATCAGTCATTACCCACAAACTAACGACTCATGACGAATCACCAATGACTTCTTTTAACAGCCAAGGGCTAGTCGCTCATTCTAAGCAACGACCTCAGTTAGTCGCAACAAACTAATGACGAATGGCTAAGGACAAATCACAATGACCTTTTGACAGCGAACCGCTGGTTCTAAGCAACGACTTCGTTCACTGGAAAGCGGTCAATTAGATGAATTGCCCGATAGGCATTGCGCTGTAACGAATCTGAAATGTGAGGCACATGAGGAATTTGAGATAAGAAATCCACCGTCCGTCGCAATACTCGGACGACATCCCCTTCATCTAAGCTGGTGTTGGAGCAGAGTTGATCCCATTGAACCCCTAACGCCCACTGTTCCACCAAACCTGTTAAGTCATACTCCATCCAGACTGGTAGCGCTACGCGATACCGTCGCTGTAGCTGGAAGAGGTTGCGCCGCAAGCCGCGCAAACCTCCCAAAGCTTCGTCCATCTCAGCCGGTGCATCGTAGTGCGTCCAGCTATCCGGTCGCATCGTTTCGGTCACAAAGGAGGCACAAGCAGCGGCTAAGTGGTGGGGATCTAACTCGTCGAGTTTACCCGACATCAGGGCTAAAGCCATCCACAGCTCGTTGTCACCCCGAATCGCAGCAGCGGCTTCTCCTAGGGGTGTCGGCATCACGCCCTCTAGCCCGCCCATGCGTTGCAAAATTTCAATCAAGTCCATAAATTCTTCCCAGTGGCGTGCCAGGCTGTCTTGGAACAAGCTCTGAAGCTGGGAAATTTGGTCTAGTAATCCCTCTCGGCGCTGCTGGCGCTTGAGGAGGGCAGCGGGATTGCCCCATTGATGGGCAGGGTGATTTTGCAGTTGCGCTTCCACTGCGGCTACTTGCTGCTGTTGCGCGACCACTTCTGGGGCGGTATCTTCTTCGAGATCCGCATCCGGACGACCGCAAGCGTCGTTCCGACAAGCCCAGCCAATTTGACGGGCAATGACCTCTGTGGATTCGGTGCCCTTTTTGCAATGACCGGGTTTTATCGGCATTTCCGGCGGGGGCTGTACGGATTTAACATTGGACACGCGGGGTAATTGGCTGCAAGCGACGACATCGGCAGCGGTGACTACATACCAGCGGTTATCTGCACCTAAGCAAATTAGGTAGGGCGATTGACCGGAACCGCGTGTCTTGGTGACTAAGACAGCGGGTACGGGAGAAGACACCGGAATGTGTTTCCCTTTTAAACTCAGCAGCGTACCGGGTTCTACAGAAGCGATCGCCATCGCAATTTCTCGCGATCGCTCGGCTTCGGCTTGGGTTTGTAAAATTTTCAGTAATCGGCGTTCTTCTCTAAGACGTTCCTGAAGCTTTTCATACTGTTGCAGGCTCTTATCGTCTACTGATGCCAGATCCGCTTCGATTTTTGCCAGTTCCTCGGATAAGTCAGCGATCGCTTTCCGAGTGGGTTCGAGATGCACGGTTGCCAAATACTGTCCGAAGCTGCGTTCTACTAACTCTCTGGCTTCTTCCAGACTATGAGTTTGCAGCAAGTTCAAAACCATGCCGTAGCTGGGTGTAAACTGGCTCACCAGTGGGTCAGGCCCGTTGGTTGCCAAATAAGCCGCTTCCTTTGAGCCTTCAAAAGGCGTCTGTAAGGTCACTACATGACCCGTGGTGTCCATCCCCCGGCGTCCGGCGCGACCCGACATTTGCATAAATTCGCTGGGCGTCAGCAGTCGGTGTCCCCGGTCGGTGCGTTTGGAAAGGCTAGAAACCACGGTCGTTCGCGCAGGCATATTAATCCCCGCAGCCAGGGTTTCGGTGGCAAATACCACTTTTACCAAGCCCTCTTGAAACAGTTCTTCGACCAAACCTTTCCATGCTGGCAAAATTCCGGCGTGGTGAGAGGAAATCCCGCGCAGCAACGGTTCAACCCCGCCGCTACGCGCTGCTTCTGGATTGTGGGCTAAAAATGCTTCAACTTTCTGTTTTAAAAGTTTTGCTTCTTGTTCGTTTACCAGCGTCACTTCCCGCAATTCATCCACCGCCTTGTCACAACCCCGGCGGCTGAAGATAAAGTAAATTGCTGGCAGCATATCCCGTTTCCAGAGATGGCTCAGGACATAAACTAAACTTGGGCTGTCTTGCTTTTTGCCTTTTTCTTTAGTTTGTGGGCGCTTGGGCTTGAGTCGCGGATTTATTTTTTTTTGCGAGTCATCAAGGAGGGGAAACAGTCCTTTGGGATTGCAGAAGTGAAACTGCAAGGGAACGGGACGAAAATCGGAGTAAATCAGCTTGGTGGGGCCATGAACCCGATTTAACCAGTCAGTGAGTTGATCGCTGTTGGCGACCGTTGCCGAAAGCGCGACCAGCTGAATTTCGTGGGGACAATAAATAATGGATTCTTCCCAAACCGTGCCCCGCTGTCGGTCGTTCATGTAGTGGCATTCATCTAGCACCACGGCTTCTACACCCGTCAGGGAGGTACCGACTTCGCCGATGCGGGTGCCATAGAGCATATTCCGGAAAATTTCCGTGGTCATCACTAAGACTGGAGCATCCCGGTTGATGGACGTATCGCCGGTCAATAACCCTACCCGGTCCGCCCCAAAGCGATCGCGGAAGTCCCGTAATTTCTGGTTTGATAGCGCTTTCAGGGGTGTAGTGTAAAATACCCGCTTGCCGCGACTCAGGGCGCGGTAAATGGCGTATTCCCCAATCAGCGTTTTTCCCGACCCGGTAGGGGCACACACAACGACCGAGCAATCGGCATTTAACGCCGCGATCGCTTCCTGCTGAAACCGATCCAGTTCAAAGGGAAATAAGGTCTTGAGGTCTAGCTCTGGTATGGTAGTGGGCACGGTACGGTCAAATAGTTCCATTAAAAAATTGCAAACAGAATTCAGCCAAATCTCGCCATCAACTGTCTTCTTGTGCTTCCTTTAATTCTAAAGGACTTCCCAGGAATAAATTATCTTAACAATGGCTCTAGGGACGCGGTATTCAATGGCTCCCAAAGATGGCACATCGCTATTTTTTTAGGGAATTCCTTTCAGTGCAAATTAGCACCCAATCGGCGGGATGCACCAGATTATCGAATTATCGATTTCGATAATGACGCTTGCCCTGAGAATCGTGACGCTATTTGCTTTTCTAGGTGCCATTTCCCGAAGCTAGCCTCTCAAGTCACTTGAAACCGCTTTACGAAACTTCAAGTTTATTTGTAGCGGCAGAATAATAGAGCAATTGTCACTATAATAAATAATATAGCTAAAATTCATGGAAAATCTCGATCGAAAAGCCTGAATTATCGCCAATACCTGTCTGTTTCTATTTAAATCTTTCTTCTGCTTTCTCTGGCAAATTTGACGCTTTTTAAATATTTTCTGAAAAGCCTCTCAATCGCGATCTAAGTTAGCCTTTTCCATCGTCGGCAATTCCTACATCTTCTGATGAAAAGGAACTATAGGGTAGAGGATGTAACGAGCGATACAGTGATTGGCAGCAGAGCTACGGCTATGCGAAATTGCGATCGCTCAAAAAGATGAAATCTAAAATCATCCTTTTGGCGGATAGATAAAAGCTGCGTTTAATCCTGACCCAGGCAACTGGAATGGGAAGAAATGGGTATCCACTTCTCAAAAAAGGCAGAAGTCGGATTCAAGATGATAGGCAAGAATTTTTATCGGTACTGATTCAGCAGTCAATTTGCCGTGTTGGGTTTCGTACCTCACCCCTCCACGCCCCCAACCGACAAAATGACACCGACAAAATGACATAGTTGAATTCGGTTCTCCTACTAACTGAATTGGTTTTCTAGTACCCAGTCCGAATGGGCGGGTTCCAAACCCCCCCAAACAGCCCTCAGTCCCTTATTTATCCTTCCTAAACGTCGGTGCCACAAGCCAACGGACACTACCCTGCCAGCATGACGGTGACGGATACCGCTCACCGAAAAATTTCCGATGGAAACCGGATCATCTATCAGCGATTGAAACAGGCGCTGAGTCTTGGTTTGCGTCGCCAAATTTTTGTGGCGGTATGCGACGACCTCACCCTGAGAAATCGTCTGGCTGCCCGATTACACGCAGAATTGGCGATTTCGGAAGACGGAAGAAGAAACAAGTCCAATCGCACTCATTCGTCTTTCCTGCCGAATCCTGGCTCCTTCCAAGGCTACCCCCGACTGGTTAGCCTGAACTTAAACTTGAGCCAGCCGCATCCCATCGCTCAGATCAATCGCTGGTTAGCCAAACACCCACCCCCTGACAACAACCCACCCGGATTTCAAATTTTGGGGGTGGAACTATTAACCAAGCAGCCAGCAACGGTACAGGGATTATTTCTGCGCTCTCTCAGGGGAATTGAGCGCAGTTTGCCGCGCTTAGAATCTAGCTTGTTGCTGTGGATGCCTCGCCCTTGGTTCCGGGCGATTCAGCAGTCGGCACCTGAGTTTTGGCGGTGTCACACCGGCTTATTTGAGTTTGAAGGGGAACCCACGCCTGTATCAGAAGAGACGTGGTATCCGTCTCTACAATTCTCAGCGCCCCGCGAACAAGCGGCTGAGCAAGAGACGGCTGTACCTCAAGAAAATCTGTGGCACATTCTGAACCGCGACTTCGCGAAATATAGCGAAACCCGTTCGGAAAATCCAGTTTCAGGCAATGATTCTGGTAAGGAAGAGGTAGAAGCGACGCCTCCGGGAGACGAATCTCAGCATCCGGCGACAAGTTCGCCAACTGATGCTTCTCCCCTACAGGAATCAGAAGAAAAGAGCGATGAATCAGCATCCATTCATCCTTCCCATTCTGAAGCCCCTCATCAGGCGATTGAGAATTTGCCTCAGGTGCAATCGTTGCAGGAAATTGCTCAATTACAGCAGCAATCCTGTCCGCCAGAGGCACTTGCTGAAGCTTATCTGAGGCTGGGGAATCATTACCGCGATCTGATTGAACTCGAACAATCAAATACCTCGCAAGAAAACCTGATCGTTGCCATCCAAGCTTACGAACAGGCATTGAGTTGGCTAGAGGCAGATTCGCCGCTGGTACCGGATACCCTTAATGACTTGGGCAATCTCTACTGGATGCTAGCTCGCTATCCAAGCAAAGTCGAGGAGATGCTTGTCTATCTGGAGCAAGGGATTCAGGCGTATCAAACCGCTTTAACCACCTTCAATCCCGATGAAGCGCCCCACACCTATGCCATGATTCAAAATAATTTAGGGGCAGCATACGGGGAAGTGGCTCGTTATCGAGATGCTGCCGAGAACTTGCAATACTCGATTGGCGCTTATCAGGAAGCTTTGCGCTATCGTCCTTCCCAGATGGAGCCGCTCAAATATGCGGCGACGCACAATAATTTGGGTACGGCTTACTGGCATTTAGCACAGCAGCAGCAGCCGGTGACAAACTTGCAACAAGCGATCGCATCTTATACAGAAGCGCTGTTGTATTACAATCCGGAGCAAGAGTCGCTTAGCTGGGCAATGCTGCAAAACAACATCGGCACCGCCTACTGGAATCTCGCCCAGTACGAACAACCCGCAACGTATTTAAAACTTGCTATCGACGCTTACGTGAATGGACTAAAATATCGGACGCCAGATGTAGTCCCGGCAGCTTGTGCGGCGACGCAGAATAATTTGGGTACGGCTTACTGGCATTTAGCAAGCCAGATAGAAACGAAGGTGGAGGCGCGACAGGAATATTTGCAGTCGTGTATTACAGCCTATGAAACTGCGATCGCGCTTGTCCATCGGCTGAGCCAAAACACTCCCCCAGTGCCGGTTACGTTTGATGCCTCTGCCACCTATAATAATTTGGGGCTGGCTCACTACCAGATGGCGACGGATAAGCAGTTCGCTTTGGCTCAGGGTTCCCTGTTAGAGCATCTAGAGGCAGCGTTACACAACCATTTACAAGCGTTGCGGGGCTTTAGCGCTCAACCCGATGCCTACGAATCCACTTTGTCTTATGTTGTGCAGACAATCCGGGCGTTTTTCCGCGAACGTGGCTTACAAGGTCAAAATCTCGCCCTTTCTAAGGTTCCGGGTAAGCTGTTGCCAGAATTACTGCGGCGGTTGTAATTTTCCAATGCACTGAATCAATCTGCTTGTGTAGAAATCGCAATCCATTTGAGCTGTGAGACGTTAGCCCTTCAGATCCTCGACTTCAAAAGAAGTCGGGGATTTCTTCTTTGGAAATCATTTAGCAGTGCTAGAGCTTGGAATCTAAAGCAAAATCGCGATCTTGCTAACGGTGCTTAAACGAAAAACAAGACTCTAAAAAGGTATAATACAGGCATGGCAACCATTTCACGTTATGGTGTGATAAATGAAAGAGACAACTCCCGCCGCCATGCCCCCTTGC
>NZ_JAMPKB010000102.1:0-14907 GCF_039961925.1 Trichocoleus sp. DQ-U1
CGTATTTCATTAGCTTTACTTATGAATTACCAGGGGTGAGCGTAGAAGACAGGTGAGCGAGCGCATAATTTCAGACCTCATATTACCCCAGCGACGACTTTTGCAAGAGGTCTATTGAAAATGACAATCTGGAAGGGGTGATTGGGTTGCCGCCGAATTTGTTTTATGGGACGGGGATTCCTGCCTGTATTTTGGTGATGCGTCCCAAGGGTGCGAAGCCTCCCGAACGTCAGGGTAAGGTGTTGTTTATTAATGCCGATGCGGAGTATTATGCGGGTCGCGCTCAGAATTATCTGCGTCCTGAGCATATTGAAAAGATAGCTTTTGTGTTTGAGCGGTTTGAGTCTTTCGCTGGTTATTCGGCAGTGGTGAGTAAGGAGAAATTGGCAGAGAATGATTACAACTGCAATATCCGCCGCTATGCCGATAATGCACCACCACCGGAACCCCAGGATGTGAGAGCGCATTTGTTGGGGGGGATTCCTGAAACTGAGGTGGAGGCAAAGCGTCCTTTGTTAGAGGCGCATGGGTTTAACCCGACTAGGATTTTAGCGGAGCGGAATTGATGCGATTGCTCTGTCAATCAGCGATATTATCGACTTTGCTGAGGAATTTACTGAATCTAGGTTACAGGTTTAAACTTTTGAATTTTAAACCGTAGTTTTCCTTAGATCGCAGCGTTGTAGAGAGTATTTTTCAGTAAATCTCTCATTATCAGTAAACCTCAGAAAACCTAACTTTATTGGAAGCTGATGGTGATAAAAATGAAAAAGCTCAACAAGTCTCTCGCTACAATTCCCCTAGTTTCCCTGTCTCTGCTAGGTCTGACTTTTTCGCCTGTTGCCTTCGCCACTAACTCAAGTTCTGTCACAGCTAAGAATACACGGCAATCTCCAACGCTCATTGCTCAACAACAGATTTGTAGTGTGGTTAATATCCAGACAGGTCAGTTAGCTTTACGTCGCTCTCCTGGCGGTGAATCACGAGCTGGTTTAGATAATGGCAATACAGTGGCATTCTTGCGTCGAGGTGGTGTGCCTTGGGCTTATGTCCGTGTAGTCAATGGTTCAAATAGTAGAGTTAATGGCTTGGAAGGTTGGGTAAATGCGAAGTATTTATCCTGCGATCAAGCTAGTGAAGGTGATTCGTCTCCCCAAATATTTTGTGATGTAGTCAATATTCAGACGGGTCAACTCGCTGTGCGTTTCTCTCCAAACGGACGGTCAAGAGCTGGTTTGAATAATGGCAATATTGTCAAATGGCTCAGGCAAGGTAATAATCCTTGGGTTTACGTGCGCGTTGTTGATGCTCCCTCTGCCGTTAAGGGTTTGGAAGGTTGGGTAAACTCAAATTACCTGTCGTGTTATGACGATGCTTAAGGTTGGCACTTGGTACGCCTGACAAGGCGGACTGGGCTAAGGTATCTTTAATGGGTTTCTGAGAGGATGTTACTGCTGCGTCACTAAGGCGCGTGCCCTCTCAGAAATATTGCAATATCGTGGCAGTGTGAATGACCGATTACTTGGATTTTGCTCCTGGTGTTACGGAGCGCTCTCAAATCAAAGCCTTTATTGAATCTGACGCCGGAGTTCAAGCGACTGAAGCGAAGCTCTACGGCGTCTTTTCGGCTTGGTGGCAGTTGCACGCCCCTGGTTTGAACCAGTTGCCGAAAACGAAGAAGGTGATGGAACTGAGGGCGGAGTTTTTGAGTTCGTTTGTTGATAGCCTCCAACCTGTGGGTTTACTTGACCGCTTTAAGGTGGCGGGAGTGGTGGCGAGTTGGTGGGATGAGGTGAAGTATGAACTCAGAACGCTCTCAGAATCCGATTTTGGCGGGTTGGTGGATAGTTGGGTGGATACGATTCGGGATGCTCTAGAGCAAGATGATGAGACGCAGAAGAATCAGACGAAGTTCGACCCGCTCAATCATAAGCTGGTGGTGCGGTTGATGCCGGACTATCTGGAGGAAATTGCTGAGGCTGAGGCGAGAATTGCCCAGTTAGAGCAGCAAAAGGAAGCGTTTGAACGGGGGGAAGAGGCGGAGGCGGAAGAGGGAGAAGCAACTGAGGAGGAGTCGGAGGCGGTTAATTTTGCTAAGGAGTTGGAGACAAGGCTCAAGACTCTGAAAGGTTCGATTAAGGAGCCGAAGAAGGATATTAAGGATTTAAAGAAGAATTCGCCGTTGTTGAATGCGGCAAAAATTGCTGAACTTGAGGCGAGGGTTGAGCCGATGGAAGCGGAAATTGCCGAGATTGAGGAACAACTGGAACCCTATAAGGAAATTAAAAAGCAACTGGCTCAAGCCAAGGGGATACTGAGGACGCTGAAGAATGAATTGGTGAAGCGTTTGGAAGCGGCGCGTGCGGCGTTGACGGATGAGGAGTGTCAGGGGTTGGTGTTGGCGATTTTCAAGGATGGCTTAACGGCTGAACTGGAGCGATATGTCTCGGCTCACCGTCAGCAGGTTATTGTGGCGGTAGAGAATTGGTGGGATAAGTATCGGGTGACGTTGCAGGATATTGAAGGGGAACGGGATGGGGCGGCAAAGCAGTTGAGTGAGTTTTTGAGTGGGTTGGGTTATGCGTGAGACTCTGGTTAAGACTGAGGAGTTTAAGGATTCGCCTCTGGGGGAGGTTCCAAAGGATTGGGAAGTTGTAAATCTTGGTAGTGTTCTAACAGTTTTATATCGTTACCCCACATATTATGGAATTCAGTATGTAGAAACAGGTGTTCCTGAAGTTCGTGGGGAATTGATTTTAGATGATGGTTATTTAGACAATCGGCTTGCATTGTATCGATATATATCAGAAAGTACAGCATCTCGTTTTCATAAAGTAAGGCTTGAGCCAGGTGACTTTGTGCTATCTGTAAGAGGCACAATGGGAAAAGTAGCTATGGTTGCAACTGAGCTAAAAGGTGCTGTAATCACTGCTAATTTAATACGTCTTCAGTTTAATCAGTCGCTTGTCTCGCCCCAATGGGCAAGGCATTTTCTACTTTCAAATATTTTTCAAGATCAGCTTGATTTAGAAACTTCGGCAACAACAATCAAGACAATTCAGGCTCCTGCACTTAGCTCAATGCTGTTGAGACTACCTTCCTTTCAAGAACAGGAGCACATTGCTGAGATTCTGGACACAATGGATGAGGCGATCGCACATACCTCTTCTCTCATCGCCAAGCTCAAGCAGATGAAGGCTGGACTGCTGCACGACTTGCTGACACGGGGGTTAGATGAGAATGGGGAATTGAGAGATGCGATCGCGCACCCCGAACAGTTCAAAGACTCACCACTGGGACGAATCCCGAAAGGTTGGGAAGCAAAACCATTAGAAGCAATTGCAGACCTTCAAGTTGGATTTGCTTTTAAAAGTGAGTGGTTTCAGGAACACGAAGGTATTAGGTTGCTGCGTGGGGAAAATGTTGGTTACGGTAGCCCCGACTGGTCTGAAACTCGTACACTGCCTTCAAAAATGTATCCGAACTATCGAGAGTATGAGCTAGTTGCTGGTGACATTATTATCGGTATGGATCGGACTTTCACAAAATCAGGTTTCAAGATTAGTGTTTTAGAACCCTCAGATGTGCCTGCTTTGCTTGTGCAACGAGTAGGACGTTTTTTACCAATTGGCTGCGATCGGCAATTTCTTAAAGTTCTGCTGAATTCTCAGCCATATCATGCTGCCCTACTTGCACAACAGAAAGGTATGGATATCCCTCACCTTTCTAAATCAGAAATTTTAGAACCACTTGTTGCTGTTCCTCCAGTCGAAGAACAAAGACGTATTGCTACCATTATCGACACTTACGACACCCGCATCCGTACTGAAGAAGCCTACTGTGACAAGCTCAAACTCCAGAAACAAGGACTGATGCATGACCTCTTAACCGGACAAGTGCGAGTCACTAGTGTTAAACCAGTTAAAGAGGATTCTAGCCAGATAGCGGCGCTCACAACAGCATCACCCAATGCCTACTTGCATCTATCACATCACTCATATCAATAACCTGCTCTCTATCCTGAACTCAGGTGGGCTAATTGCAAACAGTAAGCTACGGCGAGAGCGAATTAACTACGTTGATATTGCTCATGAAAGCATCCAGGATCGACGAGCTAGAACCCTTGTTCCCTGCGGTGCAGGTGGAGTGTTACATGATTATGTACCGTTTTATTTTGCGCGACGTTCGCCCATGCTTTTCACAATCCATAAAGGGAATGTAGAAGGCTATAACCAAGGTCAAGAGTCAGTGATCTATCTGGTTTCTACAGCAGAGGCAATCGAGGCTATGGCACTAACTTTTGCCTTTACTGATGGACACGGCATTATCGGATACACTCAGTTTTCTGATGACCTTGAGGACTTGGACATGGTTGACTGGGACATCATGGAAGCAAAGTACTGGAATGATACCGCAGATGATAATGACCGCAAACGCCGCCGCCAAGCTGAGTTCTTGGTGCATCAGTTCTGTCCCTGGACGCTGATTACAGGGATTGGTGTGATTAATACGACTATCCAGGAACAGGTTCAGCGATTATTACAAAAAGTTAACTACCAGCCCCCTGTTAAGGTTTACCCTAATTGGTATTACTAAAACCACTAAATAGTACAATAGTACTATATCAAGCCAAGGAAATGATCGAGTTCAAGCAAGGCAACCTGCTAGAAGAAAATGCTGAAGCCCTAGTTAACACCGTCAACTGTGTCGGTGTCATGGGTAAGGGTATCGCCTTGCAATTCAAGCAAGCCTTTCCTGAAAACTTCCGCCAATATGAAAAAGCCTGTCGCACTGATGAAGTGCAGCCAGGGCATATGTTTACAGTGGTTACTGGTAGTATTTTTTACCCTAGGTACATAATTAACTTTCCTACTAAGCGCCATTGGAAAGGCAAGTCGAAAATCGAAGATATTAAAAGTGGACTCAAGGCGCTAGTTGCCGAAGTGCAGCAGCTAGGTATTAGTTCCATTGCGATTCCACCTCTAGGATGCGGGAACGGTGGCTTAGATTGGGCAAAGGTAAAACCCCTGATTGAATCAGCTTTTGCTGAACTGCCAGATGTGCAAGTAGTTATTTTCGAGCCATCAGGCGCACCAGTAGCGGAAAAAATGCCTGTTACGACCAAAACGCCTAACATGACCCGTTCCCGTTCCCTGGTGATTCGCTTGTTGGAACTCTATGGGATTCCTGGCTATCGGCTCACTATGCTAGAAGTCCAGAAACTTGCTTATTTCTTGCAAACTGCTGGGGAGGAGGCTTTGAAGTTGCGCTATGAGAAACATAAATATGGTCCCTACGCTGATAATCTGAATCATGCTTTACAACGGATTGAAGGGCATTATATTCGAGGGTATGGCGATAGAAGCCGAGAAGCTGAAATTTATGTCTTACCCGAAGGCAGAGAAGCCGCACAAACTTTTTTAAAAACAGAACTCGATGCTAAAGAGCGTTTAGAGCGAGTTAGCAACCTCATATTTGGCTTTGAAACGCCTTATGGGATGGAACTGCTAGCAACTGTTCACTGGGTTTCCCAAGAGAAGCCAGAAGCGGCTAAGGACGCTGATGTTGCGATCGCGCTTGTACATCAGTGGAGCGATCGCAAGCGCAAACTCTTCAAACCGGAACATATCCGCAAAGCTTGGCAGCGTCTACACGAGCAAGGCTGGCTAAAAAGCTTTTAAGGCTACATTTCAATCCCTGAGAGGGATTCAAGGGATTTCAAAGTTCCTGATATCCACAAAGCTAACTCCGAGCAAGGTGCTATAACAGCAGAGAAGCCAAGGTGCTTAGGGACAACCCTTTTGCTGAGGGTGTATTGCAATGAGTCCCTACGCCTCTCCTCAAGCACTGGAACAATGCCCCAACCAACGCCAGAGTATATCTATGCTGAAAAGCCAACCATCGACCAACTTGTAAGTATGGGTTGGCAGTACATCGAAGGCAGTTGGGACGACCCCCAAATTACCGATCGCGAGAACTTCAAGCAAGTCCTAATTAGCGATCGCCTAAAAGCCGCCATCAAGCGCATCAACCTCGATGACGATGGTAACCCTTGGCTCGATGATACTCAAGTGAATGCAGCCGTCAGTCAGCTAGAACGTCTGACAGCACAAAGACTGATGGAAGCCAATCAAGCCGCTACAGAATTACTCCTCAAAGGCACCACTGTTCTAGGGCAAGACGGCAAACAGCATACCGTCCACTTCATCGACTTCGAGCATCCCCAAAATAACGACTTCCTAGCCATCAATCAATACCGAGTAGATCCCCCTTGGGTAACAGGCAATCGGGGGTTTATCGTCCCGGACATCGTGCTACTCGTCAACGGCATCCCCCTCGTCGTCATCGAGTGCAAAAGCCCCAAACTCGATAACCCCATCACCGAAGCCATACGCGATTTGTTGCAATATTCCAACCAACGGGGAAGCAGCCAACCCGAAGGCGCAGAAAAGCTATTCCACTACAACCAGTTAATGATAGCCGCCTCTAAAGGACGGGCAGCAGCAGGAACCATCGGCGCGAACTACGAGCATTATGTCGAGTGGAAAGACACCACTCCCCGCCCCAAAGCCGAAATTGCCGCAGAACTCGGCGTTACCGAACTCAACTCCCGCCAAACGCTCATCGCCGGGATGCTGCACCCCGCCAACCTCCTCGACATCCTGCGAAACTTCACCCTGTTCAAAACTAGCGGCGGACGCACTATCAAACTCCTCCCCCGCTACCAACAATATCGGGCAGTCCACGAAGCACTTCAACGACTTCTGCACAACCAAACCCGCCAAAAACACGGTACGGACGACCAGCGAGGCGGTATTATTTGGCATACCCAAGGTTCGGGTAAAAGCCTGACAATGGTTTATCTGGTCCGCAAACTCCGGACTATTCCCGAACTGCGCCGCTTTAAAATAGTCGTCGTGACCGATCGCAGCGACTTAGAAAGACAACTTTCAGATACTGCTACTCTCACGGGCGAAACCCCAAAAAGAGCGAAAAAAGTCAAACAGCTAGAAAAATATCTCAAACAACCGGGTGCGGATCTCGTTTTCGCAACCATCCAAAAATTTAGAAGCGGCGAAGACTCGGAGGAAGAGGAAAAAATCGAGCCGATGCCGAAAAACCTCAATCTTTCCGAAGATATTTTAGTGCTAATTGACGAAGCCCATCGCTCTCACGCCAATACCCTCCACACCAATCTTTTGGAAGCTTTACCCAACTGCGTCCGAATTGGTTTTACTGGCACTCCCATCGTCAAAGCTGCCAAGAAAACCACCCAGCAAATTTTTGGTCATTTTATCGATCGATACAACATCCGCCAATCTCAAGAAGACAACGTTACCTTGCCCATTCTTTATGAAGGGTTAGAAGCCAGAGGTGCCCTCACCCAAGGCGATGACCTCGATAAACTGTTTGAAATCCTCTTTGAGGATAAAACCTCGGAAGAACGGGCGCAAATAAAAGCCAAATATGCCACTAAAACCCAAGTCTGCGAAGCGCGAGAACTGATAAAAGCGAAAGCTAAAAATATGCTGCGCCACTATTGCGATCGCATTCTCCCCGGAAGCTTTAAAGCGCAAGTCGTCGCCTCAACTCGCCTCGCTGCCGTCCGCTACCGAGAGGCATTTTTAGAAGCGCAACGGGAACTGGTGCAACAACTGGAAACTCGCGCCCCCATCCTCCAAAGTTTCGACCCGGAAACATTAGAAACCCTGGATGCAGAAACTCGCTTTCTCGCTCAAGCCTTACCGCGTTTAGACACGATCCGCTGCTTGGAATTCGCTACCGTCATCTCCTCGGACAAAGACGACCTTCCCGACTGGAAGAAGTGGACGGATAAAAGTCAACAAGAAACCAATATTGAAAAATTTAAAAAGCCTTTAGCTAAAGATAGTTTAGCGATTTTAATTGTTAAAAGTATGCTCCTGACGGGATTTGATGCACCGTTAGAGCAAGTTTTATATCTAGACCGGGGCATGAAAGAATATGAATTATTGCAAGCGATCGCTCGCGTCAACCGCGTCCATGACGATACGAAGAAATATGGCTTAGTAGTCGATTACTACGGCGTAAACTTGGCAGAAGCTTTAGCCATTTATGATGAAGTAGATACAGAAGCCGCTTGGTTCGATCTCCGGGAAGAATTTCCAAAATTGCGCGATCGGCATCAAAGAGTTATCGATCTGTTCGCTCGAAACGGCTGCACGATAGACGATTTAGATAATTGTGTAGACTTGCTGAGAGACGATCGCCTCAGAGTCGAATTCAACAATTCTTTTAAAGACTTTCTCGACACCTTAGACACCATTTTACCCCGGCCCGAAGCCCGTTATCCCTATAACTTTGTCAAAGATGCCAAAAAACTCGGTTTAATTAAAAAATCCGTCGCAGACCTTTATCGAGATGAAAAACTCAATCTTGTCAGCGCCAAAGAGAAAGTCCGGGCATTAATTGACCAATACATTGAATCCCAAGGAATTGACCAGAAAGTACCGCCAATTGATATCCTGTCCTTGGACTTCAAAACCCACGTCCAGCGCCATCGCTCAATTAAAGCACAAGCGGCAGAAATGGAATTCGCTGCCCGTCACCACATCAGCATCCACTATGATGAAGACCCGGTTTATTACAAAAACCTGAGCGAAAAACTGACCGAAATCCTGGAATCTCTTGCCGACAATTGGGACGGAAAAGTTGAAGCGTTACGCCAGTATATCGAACAAATCCAGGCAGGTCGCCCCACCAATGAAACGGGACTCGACCCCAAAACTCAGCTTCCCTTCCTCAACATCTTGGGCGAACATTCACAGATAGAACTGCCCAAACTCGCCCAAGCTACTGTAGAAATTGTCGATCGCATCCGCCAAGAAGTGCGGCGAGTGAATTGGGCAAGTCCGATTGTCCAAGAAGACTTGAGACGCTGGATAGCCGACTACTTGGATACTAACGATTTAGTGGACTACGACCAACTCGAAGAAGTCGCGGATAAACTGGTGCAACTTGCCCGCAAGAATCGTGATAGTTTGATGGCATGACCACCATCACCTTTGGCGACCTCAGTTTTGAACTGCGCCACAGTGCCAAACGTCGCACCATCGGCATCACCGTTGAACGGGACGGTCAATTAATCCTGGCATCTCCTCCAGAAGTGCCGATGGAAACGCTGGAGAAAGTGGTTCGTGACAAACGCCTCTGGATTTACAGCAAACTCCTCAAAAAAGAATCCCTCAATCCCCCCACCTCAGTCAAAGAATACGTTTCAGGAGAAGGGTTTTATTACCTGGGACGCAGCTATCGCCTCAAGCTGGTGGATAGTGTGAAGGGACAGCCACCCCTGAAACTCTACCAAAGCCGCTTCGAGTTGCAGCAGGAAGCACAGGCACGGGGGAGAGAAGAGTTTATTCGATGGTATTGCGATCGCCTTCGCCCGATTTTAGATGCACAAATTGCTGCTCTTATCAAGAGTATTGGAGCTTCCCCCCGCTCGGTGCAGGTACGCGAGTTAGGCTACCGTTGGGGTTCATGCGGACATAAGGGAGATTTATATTTCCACTGGCGAGTGGCGATGCTGCCGCGAACCATGATTGAGTACGTGATGGTTCACGAGTTGGTGCATTTGATTGAACCGCATCATACCACTGCATTCTGGGACAGGGTGGAGCGGATTTTGAGTGATTGGTGCGATCGTAAACAGTGGCTAGCGGGGAATGGAGTGAGTTATAACCTTTAGGGATAAGAAGTGGGTGCGGATCACTGAAGATTAAATGAGTCTAGATTAATTGGCTTGTTTAAAGTTCCATGAGTTAAGCTGCGTGAACGTTTAGTTTATTTCATAATTGTCGTCAGATCATATCGAAATGCCCTCAAGCTGTGGCTGCGCTCAGATTGCAAAGAACTTTTAGGTGTATTTTTATTTAGTTGTTGGAGAGGAAAGATGGATGAATGTGATGCAATTCTACGGCAAGGTATTTTCAACGAAATCTTTACTGATAGTAGAAGAAGCATTTCTGAGAATTTACTAGAATGGCTCAAAACCACAGATTTTGGCACATTTCAGGGAAAACAAGGCGGCGGCTTAAAGGTTGGCTTCCCTATTAAAGGAGTTCCTTTTGAACTAGGAGGATCTTTTTCTGAAGGAGAATTTAAGGAATGGCAGCGAGCTGTTGAAGAAGGAAGAGTTAGACAATTTGATGATTCAGAGTTAAAGCAGATATTAAGCAGAAGTGCTTCTGACACAATAGTTGCCGCTTGGTCTAAGTGCATAAGAGAGAGGGGATTTGGACTTATAAGTTCTATTGATGTCAATGATGAGGATATTGTTTTTACTGCACGTTACGTTCCTAACTCTGAGACCGATACTTCACCCACAGTAGAAGGAAAAGATGGATTTCACGTTACAGGGGCAACAATACTGCGAGGTTTTTCTGATGGCGATAAAATACCTTTTGGTGGTCGTTCAGCTATTTTAAGGAGAACTGGTAGAGAACAAGTGACTATTGTCTTGACTACCACTAAGGGTGAACTCCGAGAAACACTTCCGCAACTCCCTGACTTACCTCCACCGGAAACTGTTATTCGTCTTGAATGTTTAGGCGATATTTCAGGACCTAGATTACTCGATGGCAGAACAGGCGATGGAACGGTTGGGCTAGTTGATAATCCAGCTTTTAGTGGTACAAGATGGAAGGTTCATGAAATTGGAGCTGGAGTAATTCAGCTTGAGTGTTTAGGCGACATACCAGGACCTAAATTATTGGATGGTAGAACAGGAGATGGAACAGTTGGGTTAATTGCTTCAACAAGTTTCAGTGGTACAAAGTGGAAAGTTAATGAACTCAGCAGTGGAGTAGTTCAGATGGAGTGCTTAGGCGATATTCCAGGACCTAGATTTCTCGATGGCAGAACAGGAGATGGAACGGTTGGGCTAGTTGATAATCCAGATAATCCAGGTTTTAGTGGTACGAGATGGAGAATCATTTCTTAGGGTAATCGGAGCAAGTTACTTTATCGCGGTCTAACAATTGCTGTAACTGCTGAATGCGATCACCTTTGAGGATGCGATCGCTCATTCATGCCCTCCCAACTTTTCCAGCAACGTTTGCCACGCCTCAATCTGCTGCTGTAATTGCTGGATGCGATCGCGCTTGGCAAGAGGAGGAGATGTAATCGGTCATTCATTCCAAACTTTTCCAGCAACGCCTGCCACACCTCAATCTGCTGCTGTAATTGCTGGATGAGATCGCACCTCGAACGATGAGGAAAAGCGATCGCTCATTCATTCGCTCCCAACTTCTCCAGCAACGCTTGCCACGCCTCAATCTGCTGCTGCAATTGCTGGATGCGATCGCCTTGGATCAATTTTTAATTCACAAATTACTGCTTTTGTCAATCGTGTTAGGGCTTCTCCCCGCTCGGTGCAGGGACGCGAGTTAGGCTATCGTTGGGGTCATGCGGACACCAGGGGGATTTATATTTACACTGGCAAGTGGCGATGGTGCCGTGATCGCTTATTGAGTATGTGGTAGTTCACGAGTTGGTGCATCTGATGAGACCGCGCCCTACTACTGCATTGAGCAATAGATTGTAGCGAATTGTGCAAAATGTCGGAGGTCGTAAGCACTGGTTAATTTTGCTATTCTCGCCAAACGCCTACTATGACACCTTGTATCTGTACTTGGTTAATAGAAAGTTCAATAGGAGCATACTTGGAATCACCAGATTCTAGTCTAACTCGATCATCCATGCGGTAGAAACGGCGTATTGTTGTGCCGCGTCCTTCTAATCGTGCTGCAACAATCAGACCATTCTTCAGTTGATTGGGGTCAGGGATAGGTCGCATAATCACTACATCACCCTCAGCAATCAGATATTCTTTCATGCCGTCCCCAGTCACCCGCAGTGCAAAATTACCGGGTTGATGGAACAACCTTGATAAATCTAGGTATTCGATTACATCGGTAAAAGGCTCAACAAGACCATTCCCGACCATTCCCAATATGGGTACTCCTCCAGTGGAGTTGGCCAGAATCCGAATCGTGTTAGCTTTCCCCTTTGTCCAGTCGATATATCTCTTAACTCGTAAATGTTCCAGGCGAGTCTGAATCACAATTGGGTTTTTCAGGTTCATAGCTCTCATCATTTGTCTAATTGAAGGAGCATGTTGTGATGTGCGAATATATTCCACAAGCCAGTCGTAGAGTTCTTGTTGTGCTTGTGTTAGCGGTTCCCTACCTGGTGGGCGGTAAACACTGGGCGTTTCTTTCGGAGTCTTCTTACTGAAAACACTGTAAGGTTCTAAAGGAATATCTAAACTTACTCCAGCAATTTCTACTTGCTTCTCTTGTTGCTGTAACTTACTAAATTGAACGGTTGCACCTTCTAAATCACCTTGGACACAACTGCTCATGCCACGACTATAAATTAGTAAAGGCTCAAATCCTGCCTCAAGTAGTGGTTCTGCAAAAGTTTCTACTAACGACGCGAGGCGAAACACCTCTGCCATATCCTCCTGCTTGACCCTTGCCTTCAGCCTCTCTGCTAACTCCCACGCCACATCATCAGGTCTCGTATACGATAGTGCTGTCCACTCCTGAGCTTCTCGCAAATTCTGTGTATCCGAATCGTCGCCAGTAAGCTGCTGTGCTACATAGTCCATCAAAAACTCAGCCAGTTCGTCCAATCGCTCCCGCCCAAACTGCTCCTTCAGTTCTTTGAGCAATAGATTACGAACCGCAATATCCATCTCATACATCTCATAGCCCACCTGGCGACACAGACGCGACAGCAGCACCCGCGCCACAGCAGTCCAAGGTGCTTCTGGGGCAAAGTGTGCCCAAATTTGGTAAAGCAAATCAGGGGTAAGTACCAGGGGAAACGCTGCGTGACAAGCCAGATTCAGGTGTGCCTCCCCAAATTGTTTGGCAAACCCCACAATCCGATCCACTGCCACTCGCATTGTCCGCTCTTGGTTGGAGAGAGCTATCATATCAGCCATGAATACATCATCTCCCAAGACACATATCTACCTCGCAGCACATTAATTGCCGCATTCATCCCCTGACAATTCATCTCAAACATCGGCACAAAACGGGCAATTTCCCCTGCCGTAGTATGCAGCCAACTTTCATTTGGCATCGGGTTCAGCCAAGCTGTGTAACGCACCGACTGCTGCAACCGTTCAATCCATTCCTGAGTCCACTTCACCCGTTCCAAGTCGAAGTTTCCCCGTGCTGCACCCGCATCGCTAACAATCAATACCACCGCCCGTTCTCCTACCTCCGCCAACACCTCACCAATCGGCTGGGCATTCAGCAGCGCCGGATGACGATACAAGTACTCGTCAGCGTAATCGTGAAAGTAAAAAACACGGGTTTGTCTTAGCCGTCCACCCCGTTCAGCCGTATCTACCAACTGCCGCGATAGCGCGTGAAACGGCACCATCGAGCCTTCTTGGTCAATCATTAGTACCAAATCAGTCCGATTAGTACGGGGTGGAACCAGCACAGGTTCGAGCAAAAAGCCCTCACGCCCCATCTTTTCCACCGTCGCCTCGACATCCAACTCCGTCGCAGTCCCTTCCCGCACCGGACGACGCAGGTAACGCCAGCTCTGCTTCATCTGTCGCTTGGTAACGGGGAAATATTCAGTCAGGAGACTATAGCGGGGGCGTTCGAGTTCGTTGTCCCTACGGCTGTGCCGCACCGCCTGAACTACCTGCACGGGTTCATCCATCTCCAACGTCAGACTTGGGGGTTCCTCTAGTTCAGAGGAAGAAGTGGATTCTGAGGAATGGTCACTTTTGGTGGTAATAATTACATCAACATCTGTGATTGGATGAATCGCCGTCTCACGACGGTAGCTGCCTTGCAGAAAATGACTCGGTGTTGCATCTATTTGCTTCCACATCTGCTCAAACAGCCGTCGAATCAGGCGACTCTCATCATTAGACTTTGCCCAGAACGTACAGCACAACTGCTCCAATTCCTGACGGCTCTCCACACCAAAGCCAACCTGGAGCGATCGCACCACCATCAGATACTCTTCAACCCCCAACGGCAACCCATGCCGCTGACGCAGGCTGTTAAAAATCTCTAGCAGTGGCAGTTCATCAGGCTTCATGCTTCAGATACCGCAGATGATCTTCCCATTTCTTAAGCAACACTTCTGGGAAAGGAAGTTCTCCCTGAAGTTGCTTCAACACTTCATCTTGAGGAAATTGACGCAGCACGGCAAACCAATCGAGTAACTCACTGGTACTGGGTTTCTTGCCAGATTTGTTTTTTTCCATTTGCGATCGCAGTTCTGCAAATCGCTCCACTGCTGCCTCCATCAAATCTGGTGGCGATGCAAGAAAGTGAGCATTAACAATATCAATTAACTGTTTATATGAGGGGAATTCAATGTAATGAAACAGACATCGACGCAGAAAAGCATCTGGTAAATCTTTCTCATCATTGCTAGTAACAAACACGATTGGAGGGTAATTCGCCTTTACTTCCTCCCCCGTTTCATCGATCGTAAATCTCTGCTCGTCAAGCTCCCGCAACAAATCGTTAGGAAAATCAATATCAGCCTTATCAATTTCATCAATCAGCACCACCGTGCGCTGTTCATTTTTAAAAGCACGTCCCAGCGCACCGAGTTTGATGTAATTGTCTAAATTCTCAACTTGAGATTTGCTCTGTTTACCCGTCTGAGTCAGTTGAGCATCGTGCAAGCGACGCACGGCATCGTAGGTGTAAAGACCATCCTTTGCCCGTGTTGTAGATTTGATATACCAAGCCTCATAAGGCAAACCTAGGGCGTGTCATCAATTCAACCAGATGACCGTAGCAGCGAGGTGAATCGCACCGAGAAAGTTAACCGCACGCTTGTCGTAGCGCGTTGCAATCGCTCGATACTGCTTGAGTT
>NZ_JAMPKB010000103.1:0-14765 GCF_039961925.1 Trichocoleus sp. DQ-U1
TTGATGATGTCTACTTTCTTTATAAATTCTTTTGAGAATCCTTTGAGTTTCTCGGCTTAAATCTCTAATAAATCTCATAAGTCTCTTGTTTTCTTGACTTTTGTTTTAGCTTATTCTACTTTTTATTATGTGTAATTTATTTTACATAAGCACTTATAAGGTTCTACTAATCCTTGTTCTTCTTCAGAACTGACTCCCGTAAAAGCGTTATAGGGTGGATTTCCCAAAACAACCAAAATAGGTTTGTTTTGTTTTACTTCATCTGCTGCTTCCCGTTCTTGTTCAAGTTCAGGATAGGAAATTGAAAGTTGTTCGTATTTAGCTTTAACTTCTTCTGCTGGTGGTTTCCATCCGGTCAGTGCATTCGTCAAATACACCCCTACCCGTTCCTGCTCATCACTCAACGGCACACCTAAATTCTGCAACAGCAATCCTAACTGCAAGTGCGCTACCACAAACGGAGCCGTCAAAAGCTCAAAGCCAAACACCCGATTCATGGCTGCTGCTTTTAGTTGCGAACCCACCAGCGCCCCAATGCCTTTATCTTGCAAATTGGCATCAATCCGCCGCAATACTTCCACCAAATAAGCACCCGTCCCACAACAGGGGTCAAGAATATACACATTCGGATCGGCTAATCCGTCTTCAATCTGCAACTCTTCCCGCAGCACCGTATCCACCCGCGCCACCATGTATTGCACAATCTCTGGCGGTGTGTACCAGACTCCTAATTCCTTGCGTAATTGTGGATCAAATGCTTCCAAAAATGGTTCATAGAAATACTGAACTGCTTGTCCTTCCTCAAATTTAGAAAAGAAAGAGGTGCGATCAACCCGATTTAAAGCTTCCCCTGTCCAGTTCAACACTTCCTCTAAATCCAGCCTGCGAACATGGGTAGGAGTTGCAACCTTCTCAAACAATGCTTTAATCATTGGAACGTGCAGATAATAACCTGCTACACGCCAGTCAAACCGCCCCCGTTCCTGCTGCTTGTGCCACAACACCCACGCCGAAAAAATGCCATAAAACAGCGTTTGAATCAGAGTGGACTTAAAAAACCGCTCTCCCTTCTTGGGATCTTTTTTATCCCCTGTAAACGTAATCCCTAAAGCTTCTTCTAACGCCTTACGCAGCGTCTCCAATGCAGGTATATCGGTTTTCTCAATCCGTGCCTTTGCATCCTTGGCATAGGAAGCCAAAAACCAGGCAAGATCCTTCGGCGTGGCAATACTGGCAGACTGGAGCATTACCCGCTTCAGATATTCCGTGAATTGTTCCTCCTGCTCTTGGGCAAATTGTCTGGGATTCTTCGCCTTTTCCCAAAACTCCGCCTCATTCTTGGCTAAACGATAAGTTTCCAGAGTGGAGGGTTGTCCATTGGCATCTTGCCCAATCAGCACAAAATCCCGATAGTTCGTCACCAATACCTGACGATATTTGTCCCAATATTTAGAAACCTGCTTTGTTTCCGCAACTACCCAAGCATCATCCCCAGTCCCCTTAATCTCAATTACGCCCCGTTCTGGATTAGTGGGAGTTGCAGGCACGTCAGGCGATTTCCTCTGAAACTGACTGGCAGTAAACAAGCCTCCATCTGGCATTCCTGCCCCACCGATATTCTTCAATTGCATCACACAGCGCACTTGCGGCTTTAGCGCCTTGCCTAACTCATTCAACAGTTTCTCTAACGCCCCATAATAGGAAGTCTCTTTAACTGCTGCTCCCGTCGCTCGAATTTCCTGCAAATCTCGCGCATAGGTTTCAAACGGACTCATCCCAATTCCTCCAGAGGCAAGCGTTAAGACTAGATATAATCGAACAAACAGCTATGTCTTGAATAGGAACCGACTTAAGCCTCTGCTTTAAGTTTAAATTTCTGCCTTTTAGATAAATAATGCAGACATTTGTATCAAGAAGATATTTTATTACAAGGGTTCGGGTTCAGATTGTTCGTTTTGAGGATGTCTAATAAATGAGTCATCCTGAATACATCCGTAAAACTGTGAAACAGATTCAGCTTCAACACCTTTGGGCAGGGTAGTTTGATAGACAATGACAACCTCGATATCTGTATTTCTCATGTCAGGTAAATGAACCTTCTCTCATACCATCGCTACCGATATGGGATTTTAGTGTGATGCTGTGCATAGTTCTCACTCCGCACCTACAAACTGATTTCCTCACCCAATTCTTGCAAAATTCCTTGCAACTGGGCTATAGCCTCTTCTAGTTCCTCCAGTCCGTATCACACACCTACCAAGGCAGCATCTCTCCATTCGCGTGCCAAAAAGTGCCTGTGTTCTCCAGCGTCAACTCATCAATTCGAGCCAACAACCCCTTCACCGACTCCTCCGGCGTAATGCCACTAAAGTTCGTCATACGACTTTGAACTAACCCTGGATGCAGAATTGCCACTGCGATCGCACGCGGTTTGAGATCGAGAGACAGCGACTTGCCAGCCATCGACAACGCTACCTTCGACATCCGATAGCCATAGGAACTGCCAGAGGTATTATCTGCAATCGAACCCATGCGACTCGTCATCAAGGCGATTTTGGAGCCTGCTTTGAGAAGTGGCAATAGCGCATGAGTCACTCGTAAAGGTCCCAGCGCATTCACCTCAAACTGTTCCCGAATGCTTTCAAAATCCAAGTTTTCCAGCGTCACGCGCTTGATAATTCCGGCATTGTTAATCAAAACATCAATCGTCGTGTCACCCAGGCGATCGCGTAAAGAAGCAACGGAAGCATCCGAGGTAATATCAATCCCCTCCTCAACCTGCACCCCTAGGTGCTTCAACTCCTCAGAAGCACTGCGACAAATGGCAATTACTTGCTCTCCCCGCGCTTGCAGTTGACGACAATATTCGTAACCAATTCCGCGATTAGCACCCGTAACCAGATAAGTTGCCATGCGAACTCCAATGTCTTGATTAGAGGGACATTTCTAGACACTCATAGCCTATCTGAAACTGTCGCTTACCATCGTGTTCCAGAATGTTGCCGGGTGCGATAATTACCCGAACAAAATCTCAAGTGGGAATCTGTAGAATTGACTGCTTTAGCGCTGATCCTCCGACCTTCAGGCGGGGAATGAGCTTAAAGTGTTTCAATTTTCTAGCATCGTCAGGTCGAGGATGGCTTGTAGCCCAGCATTCGGAAGTAGAGTCCTTTTTGGGATAGAAGTTCGTCATGAGTGCCTTCCTCGACGATCTCGCCCTCCTGCATCACAAAAATGCGATCGCAGTCTACGGCAGTTTCGAGTCGGTGCGTCACTAAGATAATTGTTCTTTTGCGACGCAGACGCTGGAGGGTTTCTATAACCCATTGCTCGTGCTTCAAATCTAGCGAACTCGTCGGTTCGTCGAGGATGAGTATCGGAGCCTTCGTGGCTAGCGCCCGCGCGATCGCTAAACGCTGCCGCTGTCCGCCGGAAAGGTTCTGTCCGCCCTCGCTGAGCATCGTATCGTACCGCTCCGGCAAGGCTTCGATGAACTCAGCCGCCCCGGATTCCACCGCCGCCTCCCGAATCTCTTGCAAGGTCGCTTCCTCGCAGCCATAGGTAATATTCTCCGCGATCGTTCCGGGGAAAAGCGGACTGCCTTGCGTGACCAGCGCCATGTGTTTGCGGACATCGGCAACCTTAAGGGTGCGGATATCGAAACCGTCGAGTTGGACGCTGCCCCCTGTCGGGTCGTAGAAGCGTGGCAAGAGATTGAGCAGCGTGCTTTTTCCTGTGCCGCTTGGACCCAAAAACGCTACCATCTGACCCGGTTCGATAGTTGCATCGATTTCCCGTAACACGGGTCGCTCAGGGATGTACTCAAAGCTCACGTTGGAAAGGGTTAGGGTGCGGGGATGGACGGGAAACGATCGCGCATCAGGCTCGTCCTTGATGGTGGGTGGCTCGTCAATGACTGTAAACACGCGATCGCATGAGGCTACGAATGTCTGGATCTTGGTCGTGAACCCCAACACCCAACCGATTGGGTCCCAGAACTGATTAAGGTATGCCAAGAATACGATCAGATCGCCGAGGGTCAGGCCGTTCGGCACCTGGCGCAAAAACTGGTCGCGATAGACCAGATACCCGCCGTAGCCGAAGATTACCCCGCTTCCCAGAGCGAAGACTACCTGAACCGCGAGCGGATACAGGTTTTCCTGCCAATGGAGCCGCATGGAGGCAGCGACGCTGCGATCGACCACCCGCGTGAAGCGCCGCGACTCCGTCGCTTCTCGACGGAAAGACTGGATGAGTCCGATCAACTCTATCGCTTGCTGCATGGTTGAGGTCATGATCGCATCGGTCTGCTTCGACTCAAACGCCCGACGCCGAATCCTTCCCTCGAAGTACCAGTTCGCGAGTAACAGAAGCGGCGTGAACGAAAGTGCAAACACGGTGAGAAGGACATGGCGCGACAGCATAATCCAGATCATCGCCGTCAGCGTCACCGATGCAGCGGTAGAGCCGATCAGCGTATCGATTACCCCCCAAGGGCCGAGGCTATCGTAGCTCAACCGATAGATGGCATCGCCTTGCGATCGCGAACCGTGCCAGCCAAGACTGAGCGCCTGCATTTTGTCGTAGAGTTCGGTGCGAACCCGCAAGGTTCCGTTGTACTGGATGCGGTAGTTCAACATCTTGCGGAGCATGATGACGGTATCGCTCACGATCCTAATGAGCATCGCCACGAACGCCATTCCGAAAATTTGGTTCAGCTTGCCTTCACCAAACGGGGCAAGAAACAGCCGATGAATCCAGTTGGGTTTCGGGGTTGGGGAGAGAACCGTATCGACTAGAATCGCCATAGGCCAAGCGTTGAGAAGGTTGCAAAGCACCGATGCCCCAATCAAAAATAAGAGCGTGATGATCAGCCAGATGTCCCTACGAAAGTAAGAAATAGACCGGAGGACGATCCGCACCAACCAATGTTGGTATATTGACCGCTTCACCATTTTTGGCGGATTTTCCCGGCTCTTCAAAGATGCTTTGAGTGGAAAAGTCATGGATGTGCTGGGTGGCTCTAAGCAGAACAATGAACACCAATTGGACAATTTCAGAGAGTCGGGGGTCAGAAATCAACTTTGGTTTTTAACCCCTTGAAAGACGATTCAAAACTCCTGAAACCCTTGAAAAATTCTAGGTTAGGTAGGACGTAAGCGTAGGCGCGTTCATGCCGTAAGACCTGCCAGTTCAAAAAAGCATCAATCAGTTGGGTGAATCAACTGGGTGATGTGCGATCGCAAATTGCTTTGTTAAGGTCGGGCTGTTGTAGCTGTTATGACGGCAACATTTGCATATACAACTGCCGTCTTATTGGATTGTATCGGCGAGTCATAAAGTTTTTGTCCTACCTGAGCTATATACCTATCTATATGAAAAATCTCAAGCAATTGTCTTGGAAAAATGCGCTCGCTCTGGCTGTTATGGCAACAATTGCCACTGGCGCGATCGCTAAACTCCCGTCAACAGCCCAACCCTCAACCCAACCCAGTTCAACAACCGCTAACTCCAAAAGAGACTTTGAGCCAATCTACAATTTAAGCGGGCATAACAGCGATGTTACTTTTCTAACCTTCAATACGAATAGTCAAATCCTGGTTAGCCATAGCCCTGGCGGGGCACTCAAGCTGTGGAACCTCAAAACAGGTAAGCTGCTGCGTACCCTGAATGAAAAAATATATGCCGCAGGCGTCGTTGCAATTACTCCCGATACCCAAACCTTGGTGACTGTTGACCGTAAGGCACAGGATAATGACAAAACGATTAAGGTGTGGAATCTGAAAACGAATAAACTTCTCCGCACCTTGAACGGTCATTCACAACCAGTCAATCACCTTGAAATCAGTGCCGATGGGCAAACTTTAGTCAGTGCCAGTAATGACAAGAAAGTGTTGGTGTGGAACCTGAAAACAGGCAAACGGCTACAGACTATCAATCCACAATCAACCCCGATTCGGTCGATTGCCCTCAGCCCAAACAGCCAGATACTCGCGACTGGCGGTGGAGAATATGTGGATCAAAATACTAGTACGGACACTAGCATTCAGCTATGGGATATCAAGACAGGAAAAGTGCTGGGTACTCTCGAAGGACAGACTAGCCCAATTAGTTCCATTGCGATCGCTCAAGATGGGCAAACGCTTGTCAGTGTTGCAGATTCCATCAAGATATGGAACCTGAGAACAAAGCAGCTTCTCCACACATTACCCGGAGGTTCCGCTTCCATTTCAATTAGCCCTGATGGGCAGAAACTGGTTACGGCTGCTTGGGATCACTCAGTCAAATTGTGGAATTTGCGGACTGGAACGCTACTTAAAACACTGTTTGAGCCTTCTATTAACGACCAAAATCTTGGTCGCATATACACAACCAGCATTGCCTTTAGTCCGGATGGCAAAATGATTGCCATCGGTTCTGGGGGTGTTTTGTCCACTTTTGGCATCAGTGTTTTGCGGGGATCTTTTTGAAGTACCGAGCGCTTTTTAATCAGTTACCGTCATCAAAGCAATTCATCAAAACGGTGTCTTTGTTTGTAAATGCAAAGGTTGTCCAGATTGCGGATGCACAAAGCGAAGTTCTCTAGCGTGCAGATGTAACCGACTGACAGTTGCACGACATCCATAAAGGCGATCGCCTAATATCGTTATCCCAAGCCCTTTTGGATCGGCAGCGTGAACCCGGATCTGATGGGTGCGTCCGGTTAATGGCATAAACTCTACACGAGTATAGTTATCTTCCCTGGCGATAACTTGGAAGCGAGTCAAGCTAGGTTTACCGCGTTCATCAACTTTCTGATACGGACGATTCTCCGGATCTCCCCACAGCGGTAATTCAATCGCACCTTGCTCAATTGTCACAGAACCGGAAAGTAAGGCTTCGTAAACCTTGTAAACTTGCCGCTGCTGAAACTGCTGACTGAGTTGACGATGGGTTGAGCGATCGCGTGCCAGCAAGAGAATACCAGATGTTTCTTGATCCAGACGATGCACAGATGCGATCGCCATGCCATCCGGCAATAGATGACGCAAGCGACTGAGGACACTATCAAAGCGATCGCGATAACGACCAGGTACAGATAGTAACCCTGCGGGTTTGTTCACCGCAATCAGCCATTCATCTTCATAAACAATGGGAACCTCTCCCCACACCCCTCCCCTAATAGGGGAGGGGCTTCTTACTCTCTCTTCCATCCCCTCCTTTTTAAGGGGGGGGAGGGGGGAAGGAAAGGGGGGGGAGGGTTCCCATCCCGATAGTAAAAATCCCATCAGTGGCTGACAGCGTTCTGCACAGGCTCCATAAAATTCTCCCTGAATTTTGTCACCATCGGCTGATGATGACCCCCACCAAAACTCTGCCATTGCCAATGGCTTCAGTCCATGCGTTGCCGCATAGTGCAGCAGCTTAGGCGCGCAACAGTCTCCGGTTCCAGTCGGCATCGAGCCTCCTGGCATCAATTCCTGCAACGATAGAGACTCTCCTGCAAAATTAGTCAGGCTATATGCCGCGTGCATCTGAGTCTGCAATTCGCGGGATAGTTCTTTGCGCTGTTTTTTGAGTTCGCGCATCCGCGCCTGGGTTGCTTCAATCCGTTGCTTAAGTGGCTGCAACACTTCATTCTGCTGGCGTTTGAGCATACGTCGCTCAATTCCATGCTGACGACTTTCTTCGTCAAGTTCTTCGAGGGCAATCGTTAGCGCCTCTCCAGTTAGTGTTTCGCAGATTAGCTGACGTTTTTGGTGTCGTTGCTGCTTGCAATCTCGATGGCGATCGCTCATTTCTTGCAACTGCTGTGCAAACTTGCGAGACAGGGTTTCGTACTGCTGCCATTCTGGAAGTTGCTTTAGGGTAATCAATTCCTGCTTAATCGCCTCCAGTTGGGCTAAAGTGCAAGCTTCTTCTAGGGCAACTTCGTCTCGTCCCGGAATTGGCGGCACCCAGCCCTCGATTGTACTATTACCATTGAGAAGACCGGAGAAGGCTTTAAGTATCTGTTGTTCGCCATTCGGCAGTTCAACCAGCAGGATTCCATACATCTTGCCTTCATCGGAATAACAGTCATTATTGGCAAGATGCTGCATTAACTCTCTAGCGATCGCTTCTGCTTCCGGGGTGCGGGGTAGTCTCAGCAGTTCACCACTTTGAGGACAGCGCCCTTCATACCAATAGTTTTGAATACTTTTCTCAACCTCTGTAGATAGTCTCTCGCGGGTATCTATTTTCTCATGCACCGATGATTACTCCAGCAACGCCTACAACAAAAAGACCCACAATAGAAATCTGCTGTAGCTTTTTGAACTCGGCAATTTGATAGCAGCGACAATCTACAGTCGTACCAGTCTTGCCCAATGTTCGCAATGGAAGCAAGATATGATATGAGTGGTTTTAGGTGAGAGCGCTTGCACCGTTTGTCTCTGGCATTCGTTGATGTGATTGCGCCCATCATTCATAACAAATACACGGGTGAACACGCCATAGCTCCAACTCATGCTTCACTCATTGTTCAGATTGATTTTTCTCTTTATTAGGATGAGTTAGAGATAGCAGAACTCAAACATCTTTGAATAGAGATATTGGTCTCTTTACATCAACCCAACCTATTGGCAAGAAGCAATCACACTAATGATTATCTCTCACATTACTCTGAAGAACTGGCGAAATTTTCGGTCAGTGGATGTAGACCTACGAGATCGTGTTTTTCTTGTTGGTTCTAATGCCTCTGGCAAATCAAATTTTCTTGATGCTCTAAGATTTCTGCGAGACCTCGCTAAAGATGGAGGTGGATTGCAAAAGGCTGTGAGAGATCGAGGAGGTCTATCCAAAATCAGATGCCTATACGCGAGACGATATCCTGATGTTGAGATAGAAGTGCATTTATCGGAAAACGAATTACAAACAGCACCTACTTGGAGATATGCTATTGGACTTAAACAAAAGAAAGGAGGACAAAATGAACCTGTTCTTTCGTATGAGAGAGTTTGGAAAGGTGATAAACAGTTAATTGATCGTCCAAACACTGAAGATAAAAGAGATGTTTTACGTTTAACTCAAACCTATTTAGAACAGATTAATGCAAATGCAGAGTTTAGAAAAATTCCGAAGTTTCTTGAATCAACCTTATACTTGCATCTAGTACCTCAACTATTACGCTATCCCGAAGCTTTTAGTGGAGCAGGAATCCAAGGAGATCCTTTTGGCAGAAATTTTTTGGAGCGTGTTACTAAAACTCCAGAAAAAACTCGCCGTTCTCGCTTAAAAAAGATTGAGGATGCTTTACGGATTGCAGTTCCTCAGTTAAAACAGTTGACTGATGTTAAAGATGAAATGGGCATTCCTCACTTGGAAGCGGTTTATGAACATTGGCGACCTGGAGCAGGCAAACAGCGTGAGGATCAGTTTTCGGATGGGACTTTACGTCTCATTGGTTTACTCTGGTCTCTTCTTGAAAGTGACTCTCTTCTTCTACTTGAAGAACCAGAATTATCTTTAAATGCTGGTATTACTTCCAAGTTACCTTCTTTGATTTACCGTCTACAAAAGGCGAAAAAGCGACAAATTATGCTTAGTACACACAGTGCTGATTTACTATCAGATGAGGGAATTGGAGGTGAAGAAGTTTTATTGATGACTCCTACGGCTGAAGGTACAAAAGTGGAACCAGTATCTTTAATTAAGGATATCAAACTCTTATTGGAAGGAGGTTTAAGTATTGCAGATGCTGCACTACCTCTTACAGTACCGCCAGCAATTGATAAACTGATCTTAGTCAAATGACTGATATTCCCATTAATTTAGTCGTTGAAGATGCATTAAGTGAAGCAGTGCTGAAGGAAATGCTGAAGCAATCTCAACGTCCATTTTCTGTTGGAAACTGCTTACATGGTAGAGGAAATGGCTATATCAAAAAGAATATTTCCGGACTTAATCATGGCGCAAAGGGAATGCCGTATTTAGTCTTAACTGATTTGGATAATGCAGAATGTCCTCTGTCCCTTATCTCAAGTTGGCTGCCTCAACCTAGGCATCCAAATTTAATCTTTCGAGTCGCTATTAAAGAAGTGGAAGCATGGCTACTTGCACATCGAGAAGCATTTGCAGAATTCCTCAATATTTCAGTAAATTTGATTCCTGGTGATGTAGATGAGATACCCGATCCCAAACAACTTCTAATTAACCTAGCTCGTAAATCAAAGAAGCGAAACTTGCGCGATGCGATTGTACCCGATTCCAATAGCACTGCCAAAATCGGTAAAGATTACAACGGTCAACTCATCCAGTTTGTTCAACAAAATTGGCAGGTTGAACCAGCACAAGCAAGTTCTGGTAGTTTGCAACGGGCTATGAATGCACTAATGAACTTTGAACCAACCTGGGAAGCTTGAGTGCGATCACCTGCTGTCATAATTTAAGTTTAGGCAGTTGCGGCAATGTTCAGCCAACTATAATTGGTGAGCAAAAGGCTATCCGCTAAGGACATGACTATAGTCGCTCAGAGTGCCAGTATAGTAAAGGAAATGGTAAGAAGCTCGATCGTGCGATCGCTTCAGATGGATGTCAGGATGCCTGTTTGTGATGGTGTGATAGGAATTTTTGAAATCCATCAACGCTTTCCCTGCATTTGCGTTCGATGGCTTCATTGCAGATTAAAAAGTGCAGATTGCCTCTAGCTCATCTATTGACAAATAATTTCTAAGTGACCGCTGCAACCTTGGCAGTATCACTTATTAAATGTCCATCTTCCATGTGAACAATGCGATCGGCAATATCCAAAATGCGGTTGTCATGAGTGACCAGTAGAATGGTGCAACCTTGTTCTTTCGCCAGTGTTTGCATCAGGCTAACGACTTCACGACCGGATTTGCTATCGAGAGCAGCAGTCGGTTCGTCAGCAAGAATGAGTTTAGGATGACTTACCAAGGCGCGGGCGATCGCTACCCGTTGCTTTTGCCCACCCGACAGATCGGCAGGATAGTAATTGATCCGATTTGCCAATCCTACCTGTTCTAGCATTTCGGCTGAGCGCTGGCGCATCTGATGCAAAGGAATACCTTTATGCAACTCTAAGCCCATTTTGACGTTCTGGAGTGCCGTTAAGCTACCGTGCAAGTTGTGCGCCTGAAAGATATAACCATTGTGCCGTCGCGCTTGTACCAGTGCTGTCGGATTTGCACCGCAAAGTTCTTGTCCTAACACCTGTAGACTACCCGATTGGGCAGATCGCAATCCACCAACTAAAGTTAGCAGCGTGGTCTTGCCGGAACCAGAAGGCCCGGTCATGATGATAATCTCACCCGCATTGATTTCTAAACTGATGTCAAATAAAACTTGTTTGCGGAGTTGACCTTGACCAAAGTAGTGATCGAGGTTGTGAATAGAGATAACAGGTTGAAGAGACATAATATAAACCTAAAACATATCAGCCGGGTCAGCGGATTGCAATTTGCGGGTAGCGATCGCTCCAGACAAGGTACACATCACCATCGTCAACATCAGTACGAAAATTCCTCGCGCCACAGTCATGTACAGAGGCAAATTCGTCGCATTACGAGTCAGGCGGTACAGTCCTGCGGAAATGGCAATACTAGGAATAAAGCCGATGATTGCCAAGATAACGGCTTCTTCAAACACCACCATGAGTAGGTAGCGATTGCGATAGCCCATTGCCTTGAAAGTGGCGTATTCTCCCATGTGTGCGTTCACATCTGTTGAGAGAACTTGGTAGACAATAATGACGCCAACAATGAAGCCCATTGTCACGCCCAAGTTAAAAATAAATCCAATCGGTGTATTTTTTGCCCAGTAGCTTCTTTCAAATTCGATAAATTCCTGCCGAGTCAGAACCTGAACATCATTCGGCAAGTGTGCTTTCAATGCTTGTACCGTTTGCACTGGATCGGTTCCAGGTTGCAGTTGCAGTAAGCCGACACTGACGCTGCTTGCCTGTCGGCGGGGAAACAGCCGCAGAAAGTTTTGGTCGCTGGTAATCAAGTGTCCGTCTGCACCAAAGGAAGACCCGATGCGAATTTTGCCAGCAACGGTAACACTATGGCGCTCAATTTCTGTCTTCAGTGGCTGGTTTTGTTCGAGTTGCGCGATCGCTGCTTTGTAGTCTCCACGGCTACCGCTGTCAAACAAAACTGTGTTAGGCAGCTTGATCGAGTTTAATTGTTGGTTAATGTCTGGTTGGTCAAAGACTGAGCTGTTAGGGTCAAATCCCAACATCAGCATACTCGTTTCGCGCTGGGTGGTGGGATGCTTCCAGTTCACCATGTTGGCGTAGAGCGCTTCCGCAGACTGAACGCCGGGAATATCCATCGACTGGTACAAACGCCGTCGCGGGAAGGACGACATATTTGATAGATTGCGAGCTTGAGGGCTGAGCAGAACGACATCGGCGCGAACGCTATTGTGGACAAGAACCGCACTGTTGAATAGCGCACTCTGAAACCCCAACTGCATCAACATCAAGACATCTGCAAACACAACACCCGCACACGCTACGACCAGTTTTCCTTTTTGATGACTCAGTTGCAGCCATCCTAAAGGTGTCCGGCGTTGGAGTTGTTGGAAGCCAATCATAGTTCAATGACCACCTTAACTTGCTGATTCGTGAGTCGGGCAGCCTTGCGAGTAGAGTCTGCATCCAGACGAATTTTGACTTCCACAATGCGCCCATCAATATTGGCGGACGGATCGCTATTCACAATGTCTTGGCGCAGCACTTTGTAGCCAACCTGTTCGACAGTACCGCTGAGTTCGCTGTCAATGGAGTCACTACTCACCCGCGCTGTTTGCCCTGGACGGATGTTCTTGATGTCACTCTGATAAACTTCGGCAATCGCAAACATCTGTTGGGTTCGCCCAATTTCGGCAATCCCGTCATTGCTAATTAGTTCGCCGGGACGGGTGTAAATTTTGAGGATTTGACCATCTTGAGGCGATCGCACAGATGCCTGTTCTAGGTTTGCCTTGGCTTGCTCAACGGCTGCTAAGGCTTGTCTAACATCGGCTTGAGCTACCTGTACGTCTACTGGACGCACCTCTGCAATTCGCTCCAGGGTGGCGCGGGCTTCATTTAGTTGCTGTTGGCGAGAATTGCGAGTGCGATCGCGGGCGGCTTGCGCTTCTTGGAGTTGCTTTTGGGAAGTTGTCAAGATCAGTCGCTTACTATCGCGCTGGGATGCCGAAACGGCTCCATTTTGGTAAAGCGATGCGTAGCGCTGATACTCCACCTGTGCATTTTGGACTTCGGCTTCCAGACGGGCAACGGTAGCGGCTTGCGCGTTCAAGTCCCCAACCCGTTCAGCTTCCAGTTGGGCAATCTGGGAGCGTTGCGCCTGGATTTCGCCCGTCTTTGCTCCTGCACGCACCTGATCGAATTTGGCTTGGGCAACTCGCACCTGTTCTTGTGCCTGCATCACAGATGCCTGGAGGCGATCGCGACTGTTGAGTATCGCAATTGCTTGTCCTTTAGCAACGCGATCGCCTTCTTTGACTAACAGTTGCTCGACTCGATTCCCCTCAGCAGATGTTGGTGCAGAAAGCGCGATCGCTTCCCCCTCTGGCTCTAGCCGTCCCAACGCTGTCACCGTCTGGATTCGGGGCGTACTGACAGCCGTGGATGGGGTCGGACTGGATGGCTGGATACGCCCTTGCGAAACGCTATATGCCATCACTCCACTTGTTGCCAGCGTTGCAGCGATCGCCAGCAGAGCCAGTGGTCGGGAAAGACGTTTCGAGGATGGATTACCTGCTGCCACTTCTTGCATCATCTGTCAGATTCCCCAGTTCTAGGAAGCAACTAAACTAAACCGTTTAGTTTTTCTATAACTAAACTAAACGGTTTAGTATAATAACGTCAAGGGAGTCCTGAAAATTCTCTAGAACTCCTCAAAGCGAATGCCCCTAGAATGACTGTGACAATCAGGTCAGGAATGAATGAGACAGACGAAGATGACGGAACCGAAGCAGGATGGGTTGGGAGAGAAAGCCGAACAGATATTGACAGGCGCAATGCAAGAGTTTTTGGTGCATGGCTATGCCGCCACCAGCATGGATCGGGTGGCGAAGACGGCTGGCGTATCCAAACCAACGGTTTACACCTACTTTCAAGATAAAGAAGGACTGTTCACTGCCCTCGTCCAACGGTTTGCTCAAAGAAAGTTTTCCATCATCCAACGTTTTCTGCCGTCGGAAGGAGATGCTTTCGTCGTGCTGCGGCAGCTATTAACGAAGGCACTGAATGAGATCATTTGCGATGGTGAAGAAATTGCCCTGTTGCGGCTAATTATTGGCGAGTCTGGACGCTTTCCCGAACTGGCGCAAATCTTTGTTCGGACGTTGGTAAAACCGGGCGTTGAAACATTAAGCCAGTATCTGGCATCGAGTCCAAACTTAAAGATTGCCGATCCTGAAGCAACCGCACGCATTTTTTTAGGTGCATTAGTTCATTTCATGATGGTACAGAAAATGCTTCACGGTCATGATATTCTGCCGATGGAGAGCGATCGCCTGATCGATAGCTTAATGAATCTTCTCAAGGAATCCGAAGCTTGAGCGGAGTTGATATTAGCAACGGTGTGCACATCCTTGTCACCCCGAACAGTTGATGACAATTCGGGGATTATCGAGCAGTGGTGGGCAAATTTTTAGGGTAGTCCTAAAAATGTAAGGATAGGAGGGTAGAGTTCCCGCTGTTGTTCGATGTCGAATCCCCGCCCGGCTTGTCCTGCTTGTGATTCCACCCATATTGTGAAGAATGGCAA
>NZ_JAMPKB010000104.1:0-14253 GCF_039961925.1 Trichocoleus sp. DQ-U1
ACCGACATCTGAGCGTCTGACAGCATGAAAGATAGGCGCTCTTGGGGATAGGAGGGGTCTAACGGCACATAAGCTCCCCCTGCCTTGAGAATGCCGATAAGCCCGACCATCATCTCCAAAGAGCGTTCTACACAGATGCCAACGAGAGATTCGGTTGTTATCCCTTGTTTTTGCAGGTAATTCGCCAGTTGGTTCGCACGTTCATTTAATTGTTTGTAGGTGAGATGTTGCTCTTCAAATGCGAGGGCGTTCGCGGAGCGTGCGCTAAGCGCGATCGCATCCGGTGTTTTCTCGACCTGCTGTTCAAACAATTGATGAAAGCAGCTATCGGCAGGGTAATCAGTCTGAGTCTGATTCCACTCCACCAACAACTGATATCTTTCCGCCTCCGTCAATAATGGCAAGTCCGACAAACGGCGATCGGGATTCGCCACAATGCCTTCTAGCAGCGTTTGAAAATGCCCCAGCATCCGAGTAATCGTGGCTTCATCAAATAAATCAGTGTTGTACTCTAACGACCCTGTCAGTCCTTGCTCGGTATCCGTTATCTCTAGCGTCAAATCAAACTTGGCGGTGCCAGTTTCCACCTCCACAAGACTCAAACTCAGACCTGGTAACTGCAACGCTGTTTTGGGGGCAGTGTGGAGGGCAAACATCACCTGGAACAGGGGTGTATAACTGCGATCGCGGCTTGGCTGTAGTTCCTCTACCAGCTTTTCAAAGGGCAGATCCTGGTGAGCATAGGCTTGTATCGCCACTTCGCGCACCCTCGCCAGCAATTCTCGAAAACTCATGTTTTCAGACAGCAGCGTGCGTAAAACTAGCGTGTTGACAAAGAACCCAATCAGAGGCTCGATTTCCTTTTGGGTGCGATTGGTCATGGGAGTGCCAATCGAGATATCTTGCTGCCCCGTATAGCGGTAAAGTTGCGTGTTAAAAGCCGCTAATAGCGTCATAAATAGCGTGCTTTCTGACTGCTGACTTAACGTTCTCAGCGATAAGGCAAGCGGTGGAGAAATGGTAAAAAATTGTCTAGCGCCCCTAAAAGTATTAACAGTTGGTCGCGGTCTATCTGTAGGGAGTTCCAGAATTGGGGAAGCACCCGTTAATTGCTGCTTCCAGTAGTTAAGCTGAGTTTCTAGAACTTCTCCCACAAGCTGCTGTCGTTGCCATGCAGCAAAGTCGGCATACTGAATCGGAAGCTCAGGCAAAGGTGAGGGCTTGCCTTGACAAAAAGCTTCATATAATTCTGCCAATTCTTGAATAATCACACCGCGAGACCAACCATCA
This sequence comes from Trichocoleus sp. DQ-U1, assembly GCF_039961925.1. Classification (NCBI taxonomy): domain Bacteria; kingdom Bacillati; phylum Cyanobacteriota; class Cyanophyceae; order Leptolyngbyales; family Trichocoleusaceae; genus Trichocoleus; species Trichocoleus sp. DQ-U1. The sequence continues at coordinate 1,291 of NZ_JAMPKB010000104.1, forward strand.
GAAACAATGTGGTGCATCGTGAATAGCATCAGGTGTTCTGTCTCACTCAGCTGCAACAGCTTCACTCGCAGCAGTGGTTCCTGGGATAGGTCGAAAGGACGTTGTGCTTCCTCTTTTTTCGCATCTTCTAACACCTGCTGCCGTTCGTTTTCAGGCAACTCCCGTAAATCAATTACGGGCAGATTTAACGCCAAATCTGAAAATTTTTCCTGCACGGGTTGCCCCCCCACCGCTATAACACGGGTTTGCAGAACTTCGTGTCGTTGCCGAATTTGATTTAGGCTTTTTTCTAGTGCTTTTACATTTAAAAATCCTGTCAATCGGATAGCGATGGGGACATTGTAAATAGGGCTATCTGGCTCTAGCTGATGAAGAACCCACAGCCGTCTTTGGTGAAAAGACAAAGGCAACGACTTGGAATCTTTTCGTTGAGCAATTGCTTGGTTTTTAACAGGAGTCAAACCCTTTTGTTTGAGTCGTAGTTCTAGTAGCGCCCGTTGTTCCGGAGATAAAGCAGCAATTCTTTGAGAAATATTATTCATAATTAATCACCTATAAAAGCTTAGTGCTTGAAAAAGAAGTGAGAGTATATAGCATTTCCATTTGATTCGTGAGATTTTTTTAACGAACCGCAGAGGACGCCGAGGAAAGAGAAGATGAGTTCGCGAATCAAATAGAATTGCTATATAGCACCATAAACAATTTTTAAGATTTTCCATTTCTCTTCCTCTCTTCCTTGGCGCTCTTTGCGTCTTGGCGGTTCGGTTCGTTAACAGAGATAATGTTCGCAAATTAGATATGACTACTCTAATTTTTCTGCTTACTAACGAAAGCTTGCTTGTGATTCTTTAGCAACCAGCGCTTGTATTTCATCCAAGGAGAGATTTTCTACCTCCGCTAACATCTGCTCAATCTCGGCAATTTGTTCGGGTTTAGGCTGTTTTTCAGCAATTTCAATAGCGAGTTCAGCAACTGTAGAAGCTTCAAAAAGAAGAGTACGCAACGGTAATTCCACTTGGAAAGTTTCACGCAGTCGGGAAATCGTTTGTACAGCCAGTAAAGAATGCCCGCCCAACTCAAAGAAGTTGTCGTAAATTCCCACCTTTTCAATTCCTATCAGTTCTTGCCAGATATTAGCGATACCTTGCTCAATGTCATTGCGAGGAGCAACATAGGCATTTGCTTGGAGACGTCGAGGATGTCTAGTTGCTGATAATTGACTAGAATCATCTGATGTTTGAGCGTCATAACTCGATAAAAAAAAGTTAGAAGCTTGCTCAATGACATAGGATAAATCTTGTTTTGAGATGATAACTTGAGAAAGCGAATTTTCCAAAATTCTGCTCAAGGCATCCACGGCTTCTGCGGATAAAAGCCCATTTTCCAAACTTTCTGCGCGCCACTGTTTGAGCTTTTCAGGAACGGCTGTATTCACCGCCATACCGACTTCTTGCCACGCATCCCAGTTAATTGAGATTGTGCGAGCATTAAAATGATTGCAATGAGCAAAGGCATCCAAAAAGGCATTGGCAGCGCTATAGTCTACCTGTCCAAATCCGCCTTGGATTGAGCTAAGGGATGAACAGAGAACTACGAAGTCTAGATTGACATCTTTGAGAACCTCATTTAAGACAAAAGTTCCCATCACTTTAGGAGCAAAAACGCTTTCTACAGCTTCTGGTGTTTTGAGTTGAATCATGCCACCACCCGCAACTCCAGCGGCGTGGATAACTCCGTGAATCTCACCAAAACGTTCTAGGGATTGCGCGATCGCATTCTGCATTTGTTCATCATTCGCAACATCGGCAGCAACTACCAGGACATCAGCACCTAATACTTCTAATTCGTGCAATTTCTGAATCTTACGGCTGGTAGGATCGAGCGCATCATGGGTTGCTAGCCATTGCTGCCACTGCTCTTTTGCAGGCAGTGCAGAACGTCCGATTAGAATTAACTTGGCTTGTACTGTCTTGGCGAGGTATTCGGCGAAGACTAAGCCCATCCCTCCCATGCCACCTGTAATGAGATATACTCCCCCTTGTCGTAACCGGGTTTGGCTGGCTTTTTCTAGCGGGACTGGCTCAAATGTCTGAACCCAGCGATGATTGCCACGGTAGGCAATCATGGAGTCTTTTGAATCTGCTCCTAATTCTGCTATCAGTTGCTCTACTAAGTTGTTGGTTCCTGATTCCGAGATTGCCACATCCACTTGACGACAACTGATGTGAGGATACTCTTGAGGAATGACTTTGCATGAACCGATGATGGTTGCTTTTTCAGGACACAATAGCTCGTCGCCAATAATGTCATAAAGATTGTTACTGGCAACTAGAAGTTGAATGGAATTGCTAACAGGTTGTTGTCCTAGCGCTGGCGCTAAGTAAATCAAACTGTAGAAACCGAGATTTTGGCTGGTTTCTAAGGAGTGAGGCGGTGATTGGGTGATACTCCAGAGATGCGCGATCGCATTCGGGGCTTTCCCTTGTTCCCGCACGGCTTGAATCAAGGCGTAATAATCATCCTGGCAAGCTGGATTAATCGTGTAAGCGTTGCTATCAAGTTGCTTAAATTGCTCTCCAACCCGGACAGAAATCGCATCTTGTCCAACTTGTTGCAATCGTTGGACGATTTGAGAACCGATCCCACACTCATCAACAAAAACTAGGTAGCAAGCAGATGAAATCTCTCCCGTTTTGACCAGGGGGATTTTCTTCCAAGAAGGAACATAAAACCAGTCAGTAATATCCGATTTCCCTAGCTTGCTTTCACCTGTACTGGTTGCTGGGGCTTGGGTTTCTGAAATTTGGGTTTGGGGTTCAATCCAGTAACGCTGACGTTCAAACGGGTAAGTCGGTAAAGGCACGCGGTGACGTTGTTCGCCAGCATAAAAACCAGACCAATTCACCGAGACTCCTGCTAGCCAAAGCCGCCCTAAGATATTGAGTAAAAAGGCAATATCTGAGTTTTGCTCCTGGGGATGGCGTAACGAAGGTAATACCACTTGCCCAATTGCTTGATGAGAATGCTGTTTAGCAAGGGTACATAAACTACGCCCCGCACCAACTTCTAAGAGGATGTGATTTGGCTGTTGCAGTAATGTAGAAATTCCCTCAGAAAAACGTACTGTCTGCCGTAGATGCGTTGCCCAATAACCGGGATCTGTGGCTTCTGCTGCTGTAATCCAGGTTCCCGTAACGTTTGAGATAAAGGGAATCTGAGGAGGATTTAGTTTAACTTTTTTCACTTCCTCAATGAATGGCTCCAAGATAGAATCCATCATCTGGGAATGAAAGGCGTGAGAAGTATGCAACCGCCGACACTCGACCCCTTTAGCCGTAAGTTGCGCTTCAATTGCGTCTACAGCGTCAAGGGTTCCCGAAACGACGCACAAGGAAGGTGCGTTACTGGCGGCTAAAGATAACTTCTCATTCAGTAGGCTTTTAACCTCCGCTTCTGGCAAGGAAACGGCAAGCATCGCCCCGGCTGGCATTTGCTGCATCAGTCGCCCACGAATAGCCACCAAAGCTAAAGCGTCTTCAACAGACATGACACCCGCAAGGCAAGCCGCTACATATTCGCCAATGCTGTGACCCAGCATCGCTTGGGGAGAAATGCCCCAGGACATCCACAACTGAGCTAAGGCATACTCAATCGCAAATAATGCAGGTTGAGCAAAGCAAGTTTGTTTGAGTTTTTCTGCGGCTGCTTCCGGATTCGGCTGGTTGGGATAAAGTAGCGATCGCAAATCCATCCCGATATGAGGTTGAAGAAGGGCAGCGCAACGGTCTACTTGCTCTCGAAATATCGGCTCAGTCTGGTACAGTTCCCGCCCCATATCCACATACTGCGCTCCCTGTCCGGGAAACATGAAGGCGATGGAGGGTTCAGTAGGCTCTTGGAAGTGAGTTAAAACTTTTTGAGAATGAGGGGTTTCCAATTGGTTTACTAACTCCTCAACCGTCTGGCAAACCAAGATCCGGCGATGTTCAAAAGCCCGACGACCTACTTGCAGGGTGTAAGCAACATCTGCCAAATTGAGATCGGGATGCTGCTTGAGGTGAGCCACCAAATTTGCCGTAGCCGTCTCCAGTGCCAATTCCGTTTTCGCGGAAAGTACCAATAATTGCCACGGACGCGAAGAACCCGATGCTTCTACCGTTGGCGCTTCTTCGAGAACCACATGAGCGTTGGTGCCACCAATCCCCAAAGAACTGACTCCGGCACGGCGCGGGGTTGAAGCCTTCCATTCCCTCAGCTGGGTATTGACGTAAAAGGGACTATTGGCAAAATCAATCTCAGGATTTGGCTGTTTAAAATTTAAGCTGGGTGGAATCAACTTGTGTTTTAGTGCCAAAACCGTCTTAATGAGTCCCGTGACTCCCGCTGCTGCGTCCAAATGACCGATATTGGTTTTGACGGAACCGATGGCGCAGAAATTCTTTTTCTCGGTATTGGCACCAAAAACATTAGAAAGTGCGGTAACTTCGATCGGATCGCCTAAGACGGTTCCCGTACCGTGAGTTTCGATATAGGTGATGCTTTCCGGATCGACTCCAGCGAGGGCGAGTGCTTCTGCGATCGCGTCTGCTTGTCCGTTGACGCTGGGTGCTGTATACCCGACTTTCTCAGAACCATCGTTATTGATGGCAGAACCTTTGATTACCGCCTGAATGCGATCGCCATCTGCGATCGCATCCTCTAATCTTTTTAAAACGACCACTCCCACACCATTCCCAATAATGGTTCCCTGTGCATCAGCATCAAAGGCGCGGCAATGACCATCAGGAGATAATATTCCCCCTTCTTGATATAAATAACCTGTTTTTTGCGGTACCCGAATCGAAACTCCACCCGCCAACGCCATATCGCATTGGTAATTTAATAAACTTTGGCAAGCCAGAGTTGTCGCCACTAATGAAGTAGAACAAGCTGTTTGAACGGTCAGGCTTGGCCCTTTGAGATTTAATTTGTAAGAAACGCGAGTCGTGAGGAAATCTTTATCGTTGCTAATCAACTTTTGGAAACTGTCCGCCGACCCAATTTGGTCGCGATTTAAATTAAAAGATAAATAATTATTCAGGCTGGCACCTGCATAAACGCCAATGCGACTTTCACATCTTTGGGTGTCGTAACCAGCATTTTCCAGCGCTTCCCAAGCACACTCTAAAAATACCCGGTGTTGCGGGTCGGTCATTTCCGCTTCTTTGGGGTTAAAACCAAAGAAAGAAGCATCAAAAAACTCAACATCTTCTAATACGGCACCAGCTTTTACATGATTGAGATTATCGAGTAAACCTGGAGCGATTCCAGCATCTATTAATTCTTCATTGGTGAAGACCGAAATTGATTCGACTCCATCGCGTAAATTTTGCCAAAATTCTTCGACATTCTTAGCACCGGGAAAGCGCCCACTCATGCCGATAATGGCAATGCCTTCCAGAGAATCGTAATTTGTAGCGCTATCCATGAATCTTTCTACCTTGCTTGCTCAATAATTCTTTTTGGCGATTGATAGCCTCTATTTGCTTTCGAGCGCGCTGGACACTATCGCGTCCAACTTCGCGATCGCGCATCTCTTCAAAAGCAGGCTGTTGTCGGCTTAAGTATTGCGCCAGCGAATAAATGGTTGGGTTTTGAAACAAAGTAACGACTGATATCTCTTGGTTAAAAACTGTCCGCAGTTTGTGATTCACCTGAAGCATCAGTAATGAATGTCCCCCAAGATCAAAGAAATTATCGTGAATCCCGACTTTCTCTAAGTTCAGTATTGTTTGCCAAACAGTTGCAATTGTTTTTTCAATCTCTGATTGGGGAGGTTGATAAACTGCTAACTCTAAACGCTGATTTTCCGGAGCAGGTAAGGCGCGACGATTAACTTTTCCATTGGGTGTCAGCGGCAAAGTGTCTAGGAATACGAAAGCCGAAGGCACCATGTATTCAGGAAGGCTTTGTTTTAAGCGATCGCGCAATTCATTAATCGAAAGTTCAGCATCGTGATTCGGAACTACATAAGCGACTAAGCGGCGGTCGTTGGGCATATCTTCTCTGGCAAGCACCACCGTTTCTCGCACCTGGGGATGTTGTAACAACACCGCCTCAATTTCTCCCAATTCGATACGGAAACCTCGAATTTTTACTTGGTGGTCAATTCTTCCCAAAAATTCAATATTTCCATCGGGTAAATAACGAGCTAAATCCCCGGTTTTGTAAAGGCGGCTCTCCCCCAACCCCTCCCCTAGCAAGGGAGGGGAGCAATTCTCCCCCTGCCCTTGTAGGGAAGGGGGCTGGGGGGTTAGGTCTTTCAACGGATTCTGAATAAACTTCTCTTGGGTTAACTCTGGTCGATTCAGATAACCTCTAGCCAAACCAAAACCGCCAATGTGTAACTCGCCCGGAACGCCAATCGGAACAGGTTGTAAATGCGAATCTAAGAGATATATCTGTGTATTGGCAATCGGACGACCGATGGGAACAATTCGCCGTTGGCTGTTACGCTGGCAATCCCAAAAAGTAACATCAATTGCCGCTTCTGTCGGTCCGTAAAGATTATGTAACTCTACTGCACCTAGACGGATAAAAAAGCGCTTTTGTAAATCAAAAGGTAGGGCTTCGCCGCTACAAAATACCCGCTTAAGGCTGTTACATTTTACTACCTCCAACTCCTCTAAAAATACTTGCAGCATGGAGGGGACGAAGTGCAGTGTCGTGATTTTTTGCTTGGCAATCAGTTGGACTAAATAACCGCTATCTTGATGACCACCTGGTTTAGCTAAAACGAGGCTAGCACCCGTTAACAAAGGCAAGAAAAATTCCCAAACTGACACATCAAAGCCGAATGGAGTCTTTTGTAAAACTCTGTCGGTTGTTGTTAATTTGTAGGTGTCTTGCATCCACAGCAAGCGATTGTTTAACCCCCGGTGGGTATTCATCGCTCCCTTGGGCTTTCCTGTGGAACCAGAGGTATAAATTACATAAGCCAAGTTCTCTGGTGTAGCAGATGAAATAGGATTTTCTGTACCCTCTTGGGTAATCGTTTCCCATTCGGGATCTAAACAGATAATCGCTTGATGTTGCGGTAATTGATTAACCAAATATTGTTGAGTTAGCAGTAGTGACACTTGGGCATCTGCCAGCATGAACGCTAAGCGCTCTTTCGGATACGTGGGGTCTAAAGGTACATAAGCACCACCCGCTTTTAAGATTCCTAAAAGAGCGACTACCATTTCCAGCGATCGCTCCATGCAGATGCCAACCAAAACATCTGGCTGCACGCCCATCTGTTGCAGCTGGTGCGCTAACTGGTTCGCTCGGTTGTTTAACTCGCGGTAAGTTAGAGACTCACTGAATCCTGTCTCTACATTGTCGAAGATTAATGCAATCGCATCCGGTGTCTTTTCTACCTGCTGCTCAAATAGTTGATGGATACACTTTTGGGGGTAATCAACTTGAGTGTCATTCCACTCCACCAGCAAAGTATGACGCTCAAATGCAGTTAACAGCGGCAAGTCTGATAAACACTGCTCTGGATCGGCAACAATTCCTTCCAGTAAGGTTTGGAAATGCCCTAACATTCGGGTGATAGTGTCCGCGTTGAACAAATCGGTGTTGTATTCCAGCGTTCCGCTCAATCCCTGTTCCGTATCTATCATTGATAGGAATAAATCGAACTTTGCGGTTCCACTCTCAACTTCCGAAGTTTTTAAAGTTAACTCTGGTAATGAAACCGTTGATAATGAGGGATTCTGGAGGACGAACATTACCTGAAATATCGGGTTATAGCTCAGATCCCGACTCGACTGTAATTCCACCAGCTTCTCGAAGGGCAAATCTTGGTGAACATACGCATCAATTGCCACCTTTCGCACTCGCACCAATAATTCTTTAAAGCTGGGATTTCTAGCCAAATCGGTACGCAACACCAAGGTATTGACAAAGCACCCAATCAAGGATTCCAGCTCAGCGCGATCGCGGTTGGCAATCGGCGAACCGACTAAAATGTCCTCTTGTCCTGAATAACGGTAAAGCAACGTCTGAAACGCCGCCAGCAAGGTCATAAATAAGGTGACACTCTCCTGCTGACCCAGCATTTTGATTGCCTCAGTCAATGCTTTGGGCAGCACTAACGTTTGCTGCGCTCCCCGAAAAGTCTGAATTGGCGATCGCGCCCGGTCAGTCGGCAACTCTAATACGGGAAGTTCTCCCCCTAACTGCTGCTTCCAATAATTCAGATGAGTTTCTAGCCTCTCACCGGAGAACCATCGTTGTTGCCAATCGACATAATCAACATATTGGATGGGAAGTTCAGCGAGCGGCGAAGGCTTTCCGGTTGAGAAAGCTTCGTAAAGTGCTGTCAATTCTCGGACGAAAACTTTAACCGACCAACCATCAGCAACAATGTGGTGCAGCGTGAGCAGCAACATCGACTCTTCTGCGGTTAAATGCAGCAGTTTTGCCCGGAATAACGGGGGTTGTGCCAAGTCGAAGGGCATTTGAGCCTCTGCGATCGCGAATTGTTGCGCTTGTGCTTGTCTCTCAGCATCGGGCAATTGCCGCAGATCCACCTCTGGTAAATTTAAGGTGACGCAGCTTTCCCCAGAAATCGCTTGCACGGGTTCGCCCTCCACTACGGCAAAGCTTGTCCGCAAGATTTCGTGTCGCCGGATAATTTCGTGAATACTGCGAACCAGCACTGGCACATCCAGCCGTCCCGTCAGGCGAACCGCGATGGGAATGTTGTAAGCCAGAGTTCCTGGTTGCAATTGATTGACAAACCACAATCTAGCTTGAGAAAAAGAAAGTGGATACTCGTCAGTAGTTTTCTCAACTCTGCACAAAGGTATCGATGCAGACGGAACCACTTGAGTCAGTTGGTCGAGTATCTGCGTTGCCAGTTGGGTAATGCTAACTCCCTCGAACAAATCCGCAATGGATACAGCCACCCCCAAATCAACCTCGATCCGATTCTTCAACTCGAAAACCATCAACGAGTCGAGACCGAAACGGCTCAAAGGCTGCTCAATACTAATCTTGCCTCTGTAATTCTTCCTCTGCGTCCTCTGCGTCCTCTGCGATTCGTTCCCAAAATCTAATTCAAACGACGCAACACCCAGCACCCGCGCCACTTGCCTTTGCAGATAAGCCTCTAATCGCTGCTGACGTTCTTCCGACTCAACAGCCAGTAACTCTTCGCGGGTGAGATTATCTTCATTTTCGAGATGATAGGAATTCTCTAAAATACTGCTACCAATAACATCCAATTCGCCTGCAAGATACTCCGCACGAGTAGCGCGGCGTTGAATCTTCCCACTGGAAGTCTTGGGAATACTGCCACCTTTAATCAGAACTACCGCATAAACTTGTATCTCATGTTCTTCTGCAACTGCCTGACGAATGGCGGCGGTGACTTCCTCAACATTCGGTTTCGCGCGAAATTCTACCTCTTGCACCACGACCAGCCGTTCTTCATTGCCGACTTCTACCGCAAAAGCGGCACCACTGCCTGCACGTAATCCTGGATGGCTGCATTCTGCCGTTCTTTCGATGTCTTGGGGATAAAGGTTGCGACCCCGGATGATAATTAAATCTTTGGCTCGACCTGTGATGAACAGTTCCCCGTTGTGCAAAAATCCCAAGTCGCCTGTTCTTAAAAAAGGCTTTCCGTCCGTATCTGCCAGGGAGGCGCGGAAGGTTTGCGCCGTTTCCTCTGGTCGATTCCAATAGCCGTGACCGACACTAGGACCTGAAACCCAAATTTCACCAATTTCATCTGGCGCACATCGGGTTAAAGTTTCAGGATTAGCAATAACAATCTCCTGTTCTGGTAAGATGTTCCCGCAACCGACGAGCGGCTGGGAATTGTCGTCATCATTAGCATCAATGACTTGATTGCGTTCTAATGCCGTTTTTTGAACGGTTTTCGCGACCGGAAGCGCTGCCTTGATACCACCAGAAACGATCAGGCTTGCCTCTGCCATCCCATAACAGGGATAAAAGGCGGTTTTTAAAAAGCCGCAGGAAGCAAAGGCTTTTGCAAATTGCTCTAAAGTATCTTGGCGGATGGGTTCTGCACCGTTAAAAGCGACACTCCATCTGCTTAAATCAAGGGTTTCTTTTTGCTCAGGTGTAATTTTCTGAACGCACAGTTCATAAGCGAAATTCGGGCCACCGCTAGTCGTCCCTTGGTAGTCAGAAATCGCTTTCAGCCAGCGATACGGACTTACCAGAAAAGACGCAGGTGACATTAAGTAGCAAGGGAACCCGCCATACAAGGGTTGCAGGACACCGCCGATAAGTCCCATGTCATGATATATCGGCAGCCAGGAGACAAATTTGCTACTGGGCGAATGTTCCATGAGTCGGTAAGTCATGGCGGCATTGTGCAGTAGATTGCCATGACTGAGCATGACTCCTTTCGGTATCCCTGTAGAACCGGAGGTGTATTGCAGAAAAGCTAATGTGTCTTGATGAATGCTTGGCGGTTCCCAATTAGCTTCGATGCCGTTGGCAATGTTGTCTGTGGTGAGCCAATTTAAAGCATCTGAGTCAGTTTTTTGAGCGAGAAGCGATCGCACTTTCGCAAAAATCGCCGTTGTGGTGAGCGCGATTTTTGCCTGTGCATCTTGCAAAATTGCTTGAATTCTCGGCGTGTTGCGTTGGTTGCGAGGCGGATAAGCGGGAACGGCGATCACGCCTGCGTACAAACAACCGAAAAATGCCGCTAGATAATCCAAACCCGGTGGATAAAGCAATAAAGCCCGTTCGCCACTTAAACCCATCGCTTGCAGCTGGGATGCGATCGCTCTACTGCGCCGATCCAACTCTCGATAAGTCAGGTTCTCGGCTGATGTTTCCCCGTCCTGCAAGAAGGTAAACGCCAGTTTTTCTGGTTCGTTTACAGCTCGATAGCGCAGAATGTCTGCTAAAGTGGCAATTTTCTTAGGCGGGTTTTCTGGAAAATCTTGGCAAAAATCGACCATGTTACTTTTTCTGATTTTTCAAGCCTGACTTTTTTAACCCTGAACGATTGAATCCGACCACAAAGTTCAAACTCTCTAGTTCAAACTCTCTCGCCAAAGATTCGCGTTGCCGAACGGAAACCGCCCATCTCTAGCTCCAATCCGGGTGGTTGGATTAAAAACTGAGCTCTTCATCTGTATTTGCTGTTAAATCGACGTTTTTGGGAGTTTTAGTAACCCTCGGCAGGGCAAAAAACCTCACAAATCCTGGTGTTGGCGTTAGGGTCAACGCTCCTCTTCAAGAGGGTTCTTAGCGGTAACTTTTCACTGCTATTGACATTCATTTTTAATAAGCTTGGATAACCTTAGTACAAAGCTTGCAAGTTTGGCAAGTAGCAATCGCAAAATTTTTTCAGAAATAAAATTCCGGCTTTTGCTCTTCTAGGGTTGGGGGAAGCATGACTTAAACTAGCCGGAAAGCTTCCCCCGACGCTTGTGCAGTAGAGTCTGACATAACCCCAGCCCTTCTCCTACAAGGAACGAGACTTGCTCCGCTTCCCTATCACGGAATGCGGCTGGGGGTTAGGCTTTGTATATGAGCGAACGGAAAACCGCTATAGTTTCATGCTCTCCCAGTCAAGGCGTGCAAATTTTTCTGGACGCTAAATCGCGTATTTTCAGAAAAAACTGACATGAGTTCTCAATAGACTAATTTTTTTATACCCTTGACATTGGCAGATAAGACGTTATATGTTGCTGACCTAGTGATAATAACTTTCAATAACTAACTAGGTCGTAGTGAGCGCATCGATTGGGCGTGAGGAAATTTGAAGCAAACAAATTGTTACACCGCAAGTAATCAAGCGATGAATGGATTCTTTTGCGCCGAAGAGTCACGCCAAGCTGGAGAACAGATTATCGGGTGTGCAACGAATCACAAAATCTATGTACTGATTGAGTGTCCACCGCCTTGGACACCCGATCCCCTTGATTCAAAATTCCTCCCGGCTAATTTAAAAGCCTTGAAGGAGGAAATTGATACAGAGGAACTTTCTGTTCGGGTTGTATTGATTCATAGCGACCAAACTAAGCGCGATCGCAACAAGCGACTGATAATTTTCCGAGCAAACACCGGACTTTCAGTAGGTTACACCAAGCAAGAATTTCTGATTTCAGATATCAATGATGTAGCTTCTTTACTGAAAGACTGTTTAACAGGAAACACTCCAGAACAGGAGGCGATAGATATTCAAACCAGAGATATTTTAGTATGCACTCACGGTAGCCATGATAAATGTTGCGCTAAGTATGGAAATCCTTTTTACAAAGCTGCTTTAGCTGCTGTCTCTAACTTATCACTTGATCGAGTCCGCGTTTGGCAAGCCAGTCACATTGGCGGTCATCGCTTTGCCCCTACTGCGATTGATTTTCCAGAGGGAAGATACTATGGCAGACTCAATCAAGAATCATTTGCCGCCATTCTGACCCGAACGGGTGACATTCAGTGCTTGAACAATGTCTATCGTGGTTGGGGACTTTTACCTTGGGCAGCTCAAATCTTAGAAAAAGAACTCATCCTCAAATATGGCTGGGATTGGTTTAACTATCAGGTTGCCTATCAAATAATTGAGCAGAGCGAGGATGAAAGTTTTAATCAAGTTGAAATAACTTTTAAAACTCCGAATGGAGTTCTGAGTGTCTATAGAGCCGACATTATTGAAGATAAACATAAAACTCTTCATTTAAAAGGAGAATGTGACAGCAATGAATTGTATGAATTCAACCAATATATTACGAAAAATTTGGTAAGCATTTTCTAGGAATAGGTAAATCTCTAAAGATATGCTTTTAAGACATAGAGATTCTACTCCGATTGTCAAATAATTTATATTTTTGGTAGTCCTAAAAATGTAAGGATAGGAGGGTAGAGTTCCCGCTGTTGTTCGATGTCGAATCCCCGCCCGGCTTGTCCTGCTTGTGATTCCACCCATATTGTGAAGAATGGCAA
>NZ_JAMPKB010000105.1:0-14035 GCF_039961925.1 Trichocoleus sp. DQ-U1
TCGCCGCTTCAGCCATAGGTCAATCGTATTGCGACTAATTTGGAACACCTGTGCGGCTTCACTTTTCTTCATGCCGTCTAACTCGATCGCTTGGATCACCTTCTGACGCAGGTCATAACTATAGGGGTTTGCCATGAGCAGCTTGAATAACTTCAGGACAACAGGTGATCTCTACTCTACGTCCTAACTATCTTGGCGGTTGCTATACCTTTAGGGTGAGGTGAAAAACGAACATCATTAACCACTTGTAAGAGAGAGGTTTTCTCCGGTTTAAAGGGAAAGTGAGTCTTATTCAAAAAATATTGCTAAAAAAACCCATTTTCTTGAAGAAAACGGGTTGTAACAGCAGCTATGATTTTGGACGCTCTCTTGCAGGCAGTCTTTCTACTCAGCAGGCGCTGCTTACGCGCCTTTCGCTAACAGATGTTTCCACTACCTGCGGACTATCGGCTGTTCGACAGCATCTCGAAACTGTTGCACGTCTTCAGTGAAGCCAATTGGCAGTACACTCACGACATTTTCATGGGGACGGGGAATAATCACCCAGGATTCTACAACGCCACCATAAACTTTTTCTACTGCGGCAATTCCCGCCTCCATTGAGGTTTTCACCTCTGAAACATCGCCCCGAATATTGACATTAAAACGGGCGCTACCAACTCGGATATATCCGACTAGGGTAACTCTTCCAGCTTTAACCATCGCATCTGCCGCTGCTAGGACAGCAGGAAAGCCTTTCGTTTCTATCGATCCAACTGCCTGTGGCATTGGCTATCTCCTGAATTTGAATTTAATTGAGTTACGTAGAGCTAAGAACTAATTGTACGAATTTTCGATGCACCTTTGGATGGAAATGCCCCTTGCCTTTACTTTCCCACTTTTTGACTTGACAAAAGACCAAACAATCGAGTAAATAAAATCCCAATAATTGCTGGGATAGCTGGCAATGTCTACTCGCAATTAAGTTCCGATTGTTAACCAACTACGACATACGGAACTGTTCAACTTTTTGGGTGAAATGAATGGGCATAACAGTTTCAACATTTTCCGTAGGATTGGGGATGATGTAGTGGGAGATCACTTGACCTCCGTAGACTGTCTCTGCGGCTTTAATCCCTGCCTCAACAGCGATGTTGACTTCAGAAACTTTTCCCCGAACGGAGACCATAAAGTTCCCTTTTTCTACAAGTGCATAATGAACCAGCGTGACTGCACCAGCTTTAACCATTGCGTCTGCTGCTGCTAGTACAGCTGGGAACCCTAACGTTTCAATCGTTCCCACTGCCTGTGGCATAAAATCAGCTCCTTGAGTCCCAGCAATATTCCCAGCAATATTTCATTGTACGAGGCTTGTGATAATATTTTTGATTTTAGATTATAAGATTTATGCTTCTGGAGACAAAGCGAGAAGCGTGGCTGCGGGCAGTATACGCTAGCTATTATCGCTCAGATGCAGCGAAGATAGCGATCGCTACCTTTCATAAAGGACATCCTACTAGATGCCGATAGGCTAGAAGTGGAATGATTGAGTTCGCAATGTCAGCATAATTTTCCCACTGAAGCAGCGACTAAAATTACCTTAGATGCGTTTGTCCTATCAACCTTCCCACATACAGGATGCAAAGCAAACACTTGAAAAAAAACGACTTAAAATTTTATGATTTGAGTGCAGATAGGTGGTGGCAGGAAGATGAGAAAATCTATGCTCTCTATCATCTCAATCAACCCCGATTTGATTTTTTTGACCGCTATGTTTCAAATTGGCAGGGATTGCAAGCCTTAGATGTTGGATGTGGCGGCGGATTTACCTGCGAATTTATGGCGAAAAGAGGAGTAAAAGTCTCAGGAATCGACCAATCGGCTAAATGTATTCAACAAGCCCAAGATCACGCATCTCTAACCGGGCTTCAGATTGACTATCAACACGGATATTCTGAAAACCTCCCTTATCAAGCTAATACTTTTGATATTGTTGTTTGTGTTGATGTTTTGGAGCATATTACAGATTTACGTCAGACAATTTCTGAAATATATAGAATTTTAAAGCCAAACGGCTTGTTTTTATTTGACACAATTAATAAAACTTTTACCTCTAAGTTTATAATGATTTGGTTGTTAGAAAATATTTTGCAGGAGATTCCTCGTGGTATTCACGATTGGAATAAGTTTATTAAGCCGCAAGAATTGACAAGCTTAATGCATAGCCAGGGATTTAACAGTATAGAAATTAAAGGGTTTAATATATTTGGTGAAAGCATTTACCGAAACTTGCTTGCTTATATTCACTACAAAAAAACGGGCAAATTTCAAGTAGAAATTAGTAACAATACTTCAGTTATGTATATTGGTAAAGCAATAAAATCTCCTAAATAATTGCTGCTTGTTATTGAATTTATGGGCAATTAAAATAAGCTTAATTTTTTGTAAAATAGTTACTGGTTTTGTTTGATTTATTTTTCTATTTAGGTTCAGATTCTAGAGGATAATGATTTTCTGGCGAAGCTGACCATTCCCACATCGAACCTGCATAGTTTTTTACATGATTAAATCCTAAATCAACAAGTACAGCCGTGAAGAAAGCTGAGCGGATGCCGCCTGTACAATAAGTAATAATGGGAGTATGATGCTGAATTCCTAATCTTTCCAACTTATCAATAATCTGGTCACGAGGCAGCAAGTTCCCCTTGGCATCTTTCAAATCTTGGAAGTAGAAATGCACCGCACCAGGGAGATGTCCTCCCCGATGTTCGCCGTAAGCGGGAGTTCCTGCATATTCCCTCGCTTCGCGGGTATCAATGACAATCAAATCTTGGGATATCTCTTTAGCGGAAAGATTGGCTTTGAGTTCATCGCGCTGAATTTCCCATAAGGAAGTTCGCTGTACAAGAAAATCACCAGGTTTGGGTTGAGTCACTCCCCAAACAATCGGGACACCTGCTTTAACAAGTGCTGAATGTCCCCCATCGACAAAGACTGCTTGTGAATGTCCTAGCGTGCGTAACATCCAAACAATGCGCCCTTCTTCACCAAAATTGTGCGCTGGATTGCCAAGGACAACGACAGGTTGATTGTTACAAATGCTGACAGCGCGAAGTTTTTCTTGCAAAATTTCTGTATTCTCAATCAACTTTCCCTTATTCGGAGATTGTTGTTGCGAGAATTGCTGCCAGGTGACATGAACAGCACCAGAAATATGCCCAAGCAACCAGGAAATTGAATTGCGAACATCCAGAAGTGTCGCATCCAGCTTAATCAATTCCTTCGCTTCTTCTGCACTGACTACCCATCGATGGGCAAGAGAATCCTGATTCATAACTTTAACGCTACCCTGAAAACTCCTTTGCGTACCTTTGCGCTAACCTTTGCGTACCTTTGCGTTAACAATAAATCCTACAATTACCTAAAAACCAAAATATGCTTAGCGGTAATCTCTGGCTGTTCAAATTGAGGAACGTGCCCGCAATTGGCGATCCAAATGAGTTGAGAATGAGCGATCGCTCTCTTAAACCTCTCGGCATCGTCCGTACCCAACATATCATCCGCCTCTCCCCACAGAATCAGCGTCCGCTTATCGATTTGAGGAATTCTATCTGCCAAATTCCAGTAACCACCACTTTTCATAAACGCGATGATTGCTTCGTGCCAACCGGGCATTTCCATGTGCAGCGCCGCACACCGAATCGCCTCAATTGCAGTCGGTTCCAAGTTACCAAAAGTGCTGCCCCATAACAGCGCTTGGAGTTTGCGCTGACGCCAATATTCGACTGCCAGAAAATCTAAGGGAGGAAAGAGATAGGAGGCAAGCGGGAAGCTACCGCTGAAACCTACACTGTCAATTAACACCAGCTTTTTGACAGCGTGCGGGTAAGTGAGGGTGAAGTCAATTGCCGCTGCACCGCCCATCGAAGCGCCTACCAACATGACTGGCACTTGGATGTAAGTTTTCCAGAAGTAATACAGGTGCGTCTTGATAGCGTCGGGGTTATACAAAATTCCCTGCACTCGATCTGTAAAGCCAAATCCCAACAAATCTACCGTCCACGTTTCATTTTGGGCGGCGAGTAGTGGTAGCAAGCAGCGAAACTCCAGCACCGAACTATCAAAACCGGGTAGTAATAGAATTGGGGTGCCACCGTTCCCCTGATGGACGTAAGCTGTAGCTATCGGTTGTGGCGAGAGAGGAGTTTTAATCGCCTGACGTTCAATTTTTTGAGCAAGGGCGATGGATGCGGACTCGCGCAACTGCTGAACTTGGGAGGGTAGAAAATCGGCAAACATCAGCGTTAGTGTTTCTCCACACTTTGTAGTATGCGAACTCAGTAACTTATTCAGTACACTGCAAAGTAAATAAGTTATTTTCTTCTCTCTTAAAAAAGAAAAGCTTAACCCCTCTCCCTGCAAGAGAAGCGGCAGCAAAACAGGGGAGAAGCGAACCGAACAGTATTGCCTACAATTCCACTTAACCACTCCCCATGACAGACTCTCTGCCTTTGCGCGATCGCTATCTACAATTAATCGACCAAATTGTACAAACCACCCTCAAAGGGCAGATTCGCTCAAAAGAGCAGGTGTATAAAATGCTCGTCAAGGATGTGACTCCTGGCACGGGCGAAATTTTCGAGCGAGTTTTGGAAGAAACCTTAAGCGCCACCCAGCAACAGGTGGACACGCAAAAGGATGAAATGAAGCTTGCCAAGGCGACTCGTACCTTGAGGGCAATGCAGACGATTCGGGGAGAATGGGAACGGGCGCAGGAAAAAAATCGGGCGACGGATGCGATCGCGACCGCTGTTCAACAAATTATCGCTTCCCCACCAGACGACAAGCTAGCAGCTTTATTACGGGTTATCGACCCTAATTTAGCGCAAGCTTTGAACTTACCGCAGCTGGCATCTGCACTGAAGCAACAAGCGCCGGAAATTACCCATCCCGAACAAGATCGAGATGTGCAGCAACTTGCTGAAGGTCTTGCCCGTGGCTTGGAATCTTGGCAACGCCTGGAAGGGCACCTGGTAAGCTGGATCTACGACCAAAATCGCTCCTTAGGATTTGAAGGCACACCGGCGCAAAGTGGCCCTTGGGGAGTTTGGGAAAAACAAGTCAATAGCCCTTATCCTCAGGCATTATTCCACGCGCTTGCCCTCAACGAATCAGTAACCGAATTGGTCGCAAAACAACCGTCTGACTTGATTTCCTTCGTTGAGTTAGCAGTAATTTTGCAATACTTGCAGCGGGGGCTAGTGAACTGGTTTGACAAACTGGTTTACGACTCCAAAGTGGGCGCAAGGCTGTCGATTTCCACTTTTCTGACTTTTGCCGTGATTTGGTCGCAGTTAGCAAATGGCTTGAATCAGGCGACGATTCTCAATTCTACTTCGCGCGATCGCTTAGTGAATGGCTGTTTTCAAATTACCCTACAAATCCTCAGAACCTTTTCCCAGCGGCAATATTTCCCCCTCTACGGTGGCATTTTTGCCTCATTTTCCGGCGCATATCTTCGCACGACCCTTGACTACCTAGATGCACCGCTGCGACAAGTGGAAGGCACGCAAGAAAAAGCTCGGATTTTGACATTAATGGGTTATTCCCAGCGGGCGCAAGGTCGATATGCAGACGCGATCGCATTTCACGAACAAGCCTTAGAAATCGCCAGAAATGCAGGCGATCGCCCTTGTGAAATTGCCAATTTTAATCACCTCAGCCGCACCTGCGTCGCGCAAAAAAACTATGCCGAAGCGATTAGCTATAGCCAACGGGCATTAATTCTCTCTCGTCAAACGGGAGACAGATTAGGAGAAGCCAACGCCCTCGCCAATCTCGGCTACAGTGAAGTCTTTCAAGCTCAACAATTAGAACAAGTAGAACCCGAAATTTACGAGACAGCCATCAACTATTTGCAACAAGGATTGCAGTTATCAGAACGATTAGGCGACGGTCAAAGTAAAGCCCTTTGTTGCAGTAGTTTGGGAATTGCTTTGTTGATAGTAGAACAACCCCAAGAAGCAATTAAATACCTAGAATCTGGCTTACAAGCCGCTCAATTTTCCGGCGATTTATATCTACAAGGACGAAACTTAGCTTACTTATCCGAAGCTCACCATAGTCTGCAAAACATCGATAAAACAATCCTTACAGGTAGCCTAGGAATGTATCTCCTAGAGCAAATTGCTGCGGAAGAGTGGCGGAAAACCGCAGGCTTACTCACCATCTTGCAAGGACAAATGGGAGCAGAAGCGTTCCAGAAAAAATTGCAACAATCGCGCCCACAAATCATCGCCCTTATCGGTGTTGATGGCTACGATTATATTCCCCAAATTTTAGAACAATACAAACAATCCATGTAACTATCCCCCCTGTCTTCCTTTGCGTACCTTTGCGTTTTAAAAAACACCTATGAACTTCTTCGATAAGCTACTAAAAGCAATCGAGCGCAATCAAAGCTTACTGTACGCAAGACTCGACCCGGATATAGAGAATCTCGAAAAGCGCGATGGGGCTGGTGCCATTCTCCCTTCGGTCAATCGTACTCTTACTCTTCTTAGCGACCAGCTACAATTTGTCATTGCCGAAACCGCCGATTTAGTCTGCGCCTATAAACTCACGCTTGGCTTTTATCAAGCACTGGGGGCAACAGGTTTAGAACTCCTTCAGCAAACCCTAGCAGCTATCCCCGCCGACATTCCAGTAATTTTAGACGCCAAGCACAGCGACCTCAACACCAGCACCCTCTTTGCCCAAACTGTCTTTGAAAACTGGAAAGTGGATGCTGTCACCTTAAATCCTTACCCAGGACTTGACTTAGCGGCTCCCTTTTTGGTCTATCCTGGCAAAGCCGTCTTTGTGGTATGTACGACTGACAACCCATCAGCCGCCGTGTTGCAAGAATATCCAGACACCGGGCTACCCTTTTACATCCATTTGATAAAAGAAGCGCAAACTTGGGGCACGCAAGAACAACTGGGGCTGGAAGTGGGCGCTGCAATGCCAGAAATTCTGACTCGCATCCGCAATATCGCACCAGAACGCCTCATATTCGTGCAGGGATGGTCAGAAAACCAAAACTTAAGTGAAATTCTAGCGGCTGGCTTAAATAGCTATGGAGAAGGGCTACTCCTGCCAGTCCCCCCAGATTTATTAACTACCGAACACCCCGCTGAGGCTGTCCAAGCCTTACGCGACAGTGTTAATGAAGAACGGCTCAGAATTGTCCAGGAAAGCCCCACCTGTGACTTGTGGCTTCCGGATGTCTGCTTCTTGCAACATTCTCCCAACCGAGATTTGATTTTGCAACTTTACGACTTGGGTTGCATTATGTTTGGCGATCGCGTGCAAGCCTCTGGAGCGATTTTTCCCTACTACATCGACCTGCGCGTCATCATCTCCCAACCGCAAATCTTCCATCAAATCTTGAGTGCTTACGCCGAGATTCTCAAAAATTTGCACTTTGACCGAATAGCTGGAATCCCTTACGGTTCCTTACCCACCGCTACAGGGTTAGCGCTGCGCCTAGACCGTCCGATGATTTTCCCGCGCAAGGAGGTAAAATCTCACGGCACCCAACGAGTCATCGAAGGTCATTTCCAACCGGGAGAAACCATTGTCGTTGTCGATGATATTCTCATCAGCGGCAAGAGCGCTATGCAAGGGGCAATGAAACTCAAAGATGCTGGATTAAATGTCGAAGATATTGTGGTGTTGATCGACCATGAAAAAGGAGTCAAAGATCGGCTTCAGGAAAACGGCTATCGGGGTCATTCTGTGCTGAGGATGGGGGAAGTTGCCGAAACGCTGTACGAGGCGGGGCGGATCAATTCCGAGCAATTCCAAATTTTGAGCCATTAGCCCCGCCCATTGGAGGTCATCATACAAATGCGTCTACGCATCGTTTAACAGTCTCAAGTACCGATGAAGAAAGGCTCTCCAATTCATAGCCGCCTTCTAAACCAAATAATATTTTGGGTGTAATCTCTAAACAATAATCAGTGATGATGCTGTAATCTTGGGGCTGTAAATTGATTTTAGAAAGCAAGTCTGTTTGATTCGCATCATACCCAGCACTGATGATTAATATATCAGGACAAAAATCTTTGAAAAAGGGAATGACGCTCTCCTCGAATAACTTACAGTAATCCTGTATATTACTGCCTGGAGCAATCGGAAGATTCAACACATTGTTATACTTACCCCGTTCATCAGGCTTTCCAGTACGGGGATAGCCAGGGGATTGATGAATGGAACAGAAAGCCATGTTAGGGATATTTTCTACGGCTGTTTGGGTTCCATTCCCATGATGTACATCCCAATCAAGAATTCCAACTCGCTGAATTCCTATGGATTGAGCGTAAATGGCAGCGATCGCTGCATTGCAGAAAATACAAAAACCCATTCCTTCATCTTTGAGGGCATGATGTCCAGGTGGTCTTGCCAGAACAAAAGCTGGACGTTTTAACTGCGAAACCACATCAATACCATCTAACCAAGCACTGACTGCAAGGCAAGCAACATCAAAGCTTTGAGGCGAGATTTGAGTTGATTCAAAACACCCCCAACCCCGCTCAGAATAACTACGAACTTCCTGAATGTAATCAGAGGAATGAATTTGTTCGATCGCAGCGATAACATTTCTTGAGTTAGAAGGATTCAGCCATCGGATTTGATCGGCTACAGTTGAGCTTCGCAATTTATCGACAATAACAGTGAGTCGCTCTGGCTGTTCAGGATGCATATATCCTGTTTCATGCTGAAGAAATTTATCTGAATAGAAGATGGTAATCATTCAGTTGTTTCCACAATTTTGAAATTACCGCTAGACCCTTCAGGTTGGGGTTGAACGACCGCCTGCATACGAAATCTATGAGAGAGTAGCTGATTAGCAATCCCACTACTTGTTATACACGACTGGTTATACCCGGTGTTGAGGCTCAGTCAAGCTCACCGTCTCCCAAACTTTCTCGTTTGACTTGTACTCCACCTTTCTTGCGGTATGCACATGGAACAACTTTCGAGACTCCTACAAGAATAGACTTCATCTCCCAACCGCAAATCTTCTATCAAATCTTGAGTGTTTACGCCGAGATTCTCAAAGATTTGCACTTTGACCGAATTGCCGGAATCCCTTACGGTTCCTTAGCCACGGCTACAGGGTTAGCGCTGCGCCTAGACCGTCCGATGATTTTCCTCTCAAATTTTGAAAGCTTTTAAGTTAGGACTGACGCAGAGATCCCACTCACTCCCCGATAAATGAAGGGTTAGTGAATCTCTAAGTTTCAAGCTTTCAGAGCGTAAGTCCTGTAAATAATTTTCTCATCCGTAATCCTACTGAAATCCAATCGGATGAGGTGCGCGTATTAACTGTAAGTTACTGATTTATGAATGAGGAGACACCAACATGGAGAGGGAAAATACCTTTGCCAAAAGATTCTTGCGTCCCAGCAAAACATTCTCACGGCGTGGGATTATGGTGGCGGGGACTGTGACTGGCGTAGCGAGTGCTTTAGGGCTGACCGCGATCGCAGACGGTGCCAGTGCTGCCTCTAGAGAGGATAAAAGAAATGATGCTGCCATCCTCAATAAAGCTTTGTTTTTCGAGCATCAAGCGATTTGGGCGTATGGTTTTGCGGCAACAAAGCTGAGTGACACCGATGTAGGCAAAGCTGTTTTGGCGTTGGCACTCCGCAACCAAGCCGATCACAAAACGCATCGGGATACTCTGGCATCGGTGGTGAAAAGTTTGGGTGCTACCCCGGTGACGGCAAAATCTAGCTACGATCTCTCGTCCTACATCAAGACAGGAGAAGGCAACATCGACTCAGATGTGAATATTGCCAAGCTAGCACTCGCTCTGGAGACTGACGCAGCGATCGCTTATACCAGGGAAATTGCGAAGCTAAAAACCCCAGCCTTGATTACCGCAGGCGCAAGCATTGGTTCCGATGAATCTGCCCACGCGACAGCAATTCGTGCCGCTTTCAAGTCACTCGGCGTTGATATCGAAATCGTTCCCGCATCCTTCGTTAGTGCTGATACTCGCAAAGACTGGGTGCTGAAAGTCTAATTCAACGGTAGCCTCATGAAGCCTGTAGGCTTCATCTGTTAGCCTGAGTGCGATTCCACAATCCGCACTCAGGCTGTATAGGAAGCGATTCGATATTCAACTTAAGAAATTCCCAGAGTAATATAAACCCTCAAAAAAATCTCTTTAATTTTAATTTTCTAGTAAAAATCATCAAAAACGTCTTGTAATTGATAAAATTTCAAAGCAAGCAGATTCCGAAGCGTCAATTGCAAAAAAAAATTTACCAACGAGCAAATGACTTGGGTGGTGAAGAGAATTGGAACACTTTGAGGTTAGCGAAACCGTCTCCCTCCCCATCGAAACCGTCTGGGAAGCTCACGAGGATGTACATCTGCTAGAACGCATCTCTCCACCGTTTCCAGTCGTCAGGGTATTGGATTTAAACATTATTTGTGGTTTAGGGACGCGCTTTACAATCCGGGTAGAACTTTTCGAGCAGATAGGAATCGACTGGCAAGTGCAAATTACTCGCTGGGAACCTCCGAGAAGATTTATTGATAAACAATTGCGCGGCCCGTTCCAATTCTGGGAACATATCCATCAGTTCATTCCCATTTCTGACACAGAGACACGCCTAGTTGATGTCATTAATTTTGAGCTGAACCCGTTTCTGGACAGTACCGCGATCCGCTGGGGTTTAGAGACAATGTTTCAGATGCGGATGAACAACCTCAAACAAACGTTGTTAAACGAAAATTTTCGGAGAAATTTGAAGAACTCTGATGAAAGATAAACTCCTCAATTGGCTCAATCTAATTTTAGTCGCGGATGTGTTCCTGGTCTTCCTCAGTTTTGGGTGGCTAGCGATCGCTGTTGTCGGTCACTCGGTCGGCATTCCCCTCGGTCTCGATTTGTGGTACAAGCTTTGGCAACCCTTGTTTACCCCAGCGCTTGGAGTTCTCATGGGAGGGGCAATTTTGAGTGGGATAATTAGCCAAATCTCCAAGCGCCTGAACTCTAAAACCGAGTCTTTAGACTTATAAGGACTGGAAACACAAACTTATTGAGTTGGGTGGTTTAAAACACCCCGGATTAACCACAAAGGCACTAAGGAAACACAAAGTTACTTCCCTGTTATTTCCCTTAGTGTCTTTATGGTTCAAAAAAGTGCTTTCCACGGATACCTAGACGGTGACAAGTTAGACGGTGACGACGACCCCCCCACTTTCATTTGCCATCTTATCTACCGCGCACACAGCATAAGTTCCCGGCTCAACTGTTGCAAACGTTGTCTCTCTTGAAAGGATTCTTTGCAGCGTCCAAGTTGTACCAGTTTGCTTATAAAGCGTCCAGGAACGAATATCGGGAGTGCTAGCAAGATTCCATGTCAGCTTGCCATTTCTCAATCCCAGTGCTGTTGGGGGCGGGGGTGGTGTCGTATTTCGCCAGGGCATCGGGGGTGCTAGTGCGGGTTTGGTATAAGTCGAGGTTTTGAATTTTTCATAGATGCCCTGACGATTTTCAACGAAGGCTTCCATACTGAAGAAGATATTCCCTAAAGACAAATTCCCGCTCAAGTTGCGAGTAATGTCAACTTGCTTTTCTATCTCCGCAAGCGTCCAAGCCTTGCCATCCAACTGCCCCAGATTATTACCGGCGTAAATATGTCGATCTTTGGGGTTATTCTCCGTCCACCACTTCAGCAACACGGGGTAACTTTGTGCAGTTTGGTCGATGCGCCAGTAGAGTTGCGGGGCGAGATAATCAACCCAGCCTTGCTCGAGCCATTTTTTTGAATCTGCATAAAGTACGCTGTAGGCATCTAGCCCCCGAATTTGAGACGGCTGTCCGGGACGGTAAATGCCAAAGGGACTAATGCCAAACTTGACGTGTGGCTTGGTTGCTTGAATTCCCCGCGATAGGCGCTGAACCATTTGATTGACATTGTCCCGCCGCCACTCACCCAAAGAAAGTTTCCCACCCGCCGCCGTATAAGCGGCGTAGGTTTTATTGTCGGGAAAAGATTTGCCTTCGATGGGATAGGGATAGAAATAGTCATCCAAATGGATGCCATCTACGTCATAGCGACGCACCACATCGAGAATGACATTGTATGCCCTGTCCTGAACCACTTTCAATCCGGGGTCCATCCACATCTGATTACCCCATACATAAACCGCTTCGGGGTTGGTGATGGCGATGTGAGGACGGACTGGCGGGGAATTGTTGATAGAGACTCTGGCGCGATAAGGGTTGAACCAAGCATGAAGTTCAATATTGCGCTTGTGGCATTGGGCGATCGCATACTCCAGCGGATCGTAAAATGGCTCTGGTGCTTTTCCCTGGCTTCCAGTCAGCCAATAACTCCAAGGTTCTAATTGCGAAGCATAAAAGGCATCCCCTTCCGGTCGTACCTGCAAGACCAACGCATTCATTTTCATCGCTTGCATCCGGTCAAGGATGCCGAGGAGTTCGGCTTGCTGTTGTGCAGCCGTTAGTCCCGGTTTGGAAGGCCAATCACTGTTCCACACCGTGGTCACCCACACACCCCGAAACTCCCGCTGATGATTGACTTTGACAGTTTGAGGCTGACTGGGTGGAATGGTTTTTGGAGGCACTACGAGGTAGGGAGATTCAATCCGAGGCGCTTCGTCTAGATACACTAAAGCTTGATAAATAAAAGCTGCAACATCGCCACGAGTTGCTGCTAGATTGGGATTGAATAATTTTAGATTCGGGTAGTTCGCTACCAGCCCTGCTTTCGTGGCGATTGCGATTTCGTCAGTGGCATAGCTAGGAATTCCAGCGGCATCTTGATATATCTGTGGCAGTGCCGTTTTTAGGTCAGATTTTACGTTCGCGGCAATTTGCAAGCCGCTGACTAGAGAAACCAAAACTTGCGTTCGGGTAATCCTGTCTGCTGGACGGAAGCGGTTATCGGGAAAACCACTAATAAATAGTGCTTCGTAAGCTTTTTGAATGGCACTCGCCGCCCAGTAAGTAGAAGGAACATCAATAAAGGGGATATACGGTCGTTTTGCCGGTCTGGAAAATGCTGTACTGATGAGGGCTGCAAATTCAGTGCGGGTGATGGATTGATTTGGGCGAAAAGTCCCATCGGGAAACCCATTAATAATGCGACGCTGGGCTAAAGCTTGAATGAATAAGCGTGCCCAATGAGTTTGAATATCAGAAAACTGAGTAGGGGAATTTACCATAGTTGTTGGTAATTGGTAATTGGTAATTGGTAATTGGTCACTAGCAACAGACCAAGGATTCAGGACTACTGGCGATTAACCATTACCGCTTGATAAGTTGTTCTAATGCTTCAGACAGAACCTGCCGTTGTTCGGAATCGTAACCGCGGCGTTCTAAAAATGCTTTGTAGCTACCTTCGCCAGTGACGGCACTTTCCAATAACTTTTGAGACACTTCGTAGACAGAAGGAAGTTCCACCTGTTCGATAATTCGAGTGGTACGCGATCGCACTCTTTGGGATGATTGCGCCATCTCTTCGTTACCATTGCGATGATGGGCAACTGCCATCACCGCAGACATGGCTACATTTTTGACTAATAATTCGGAAACGGTGTCTGGATTTGACTGCAATGCCCGTATAACAGCAGCAGAGGGATTATCTGCGATTGTCCCCTCTGATGTCAGGTAGGTGACGAAAAAGCCTCTCGCACCATTTTCAGTTTTCACTAATTCTGCAATGGCTGTTTCTATTTCTGCTTCGGATAATTCCCCCGCTTGCATCTGGGAAAGCAAAGATTGAGTCAGCGCGATCGCACTCTCAAAGCTTACTTTTTCTGGAACTGTAAACGCAGATCCACTCATGATTGTGCCTGAAAATCGTTCTCATGCGATGATAGCCAATTTAGGGCGTGTCATCAATTAGATAAGCTAGGGCGTGTCATCAATTAGATAAGCTAGAGCAAGAGAGAGAAGAAAAGGCTGAGCAATGACACGACGGTATGCCCTGCGCGATGACCAATGGGAGCGGCTCAAAGACTTGTT
>NZ_JAMPKB010000106.1:0-13861 GCF_039961925.1 Trichocoleus sp. DQ-U1
ATAAACACATCTTTATAATGAGATTTTAGATTGCGCTGTACTTCAAACACTCGCTCCTGGATTGAACGCCGAGTTACGCCGATTTTGTGTAGCAGTTTTCCATCTGCTTTTATCTCCAAAAAGTACAAACTAAATTGAAGAATTCGCTGGATTTGGGCGCGGTAAATTCTTAAATCAGCGAGTCGTTCTGGTATCGATGAAGAGTTTGTTAGTTTGGCGCGAATTGCTGCTTGTTCTAGTAAATCCAACTTCTCTAAAATCAGAGGTTCCTGAACCTGATTGAACAACTCTAGTGGTAAAGCACAGACTGGTATTTTACCTAAGTTGGTAAAATCATGCCCTTGAGATTGATAGTCATTATTCCATCGCAGTAGTTTAGAAAGTACGAATTTAAAAGGGACAGCAGGAATAGAATAACCGTGCCTGCCATATTCTCTCCACAGCACTTTCAGCTCTTCTAACTCTTTACCAGATAGCTGAATATTAAAAGCATCGTATAAAGGTAGACTAGGAACTTGCTTGGCAGCTACCGGACGGCAAGTCTCTTCTGTATGAGCAAAATGATGTTGTTTAATTTTTCCTTTTTTAGCGGTTAATCTACTGCCGCAATAAAGGCATATAAGGTCAGTCTTACCACTACTGACATCTTCAATACCAACCAACACATTTTTATCAGTATCTACGCCGTACTTAAGCCACATTCAGTATCTTTTTTTACTATAGTTAATCGAAAAGAATGAGTAGCATCACGCTCTTATTCAGCATTCATAGCTCAATTGGGGGGCAACCGATTGGCCGGTTCGGGCAGCGGCTCATTTCCTTTCTGACAAAAATCTGATTGACTTAGATTTTCGCATTCTTCCGACTGCTCAGGGACTCTCGATGGCTAACGTCCTTTTCACTGGTTGCAACCTTAAAAAGATTGCCAAGATTACGTTTTTTCGCGGTCGCAGAGCTATTGAAACATAACCAGAGCGTGTCCCCGATTTCGATGCTACCCCTACCGAAATGAGGAAGAGGGTAAACCAATTTTGATGCCACTTCAAAACGAAATGGGGGGGTATACATATATATATTTCTCCGGGGAACTGGCCGGAGATTACTCCTTCTCAATACGGACACAGGAAGCGCCATCTCTCAAAAAAAAGCTCACGACGCATCTATCTGTAGATAAATTCAACAATCGACTCTCCTGCTCCTACCACGGCAAAATCAAAGGACTCACCTACTTCTACCGGAATCATCCGGTCGTTGAAAAAGCCCTTGAAACCGTCAGTTTTGCTGTAAATCGACAACCCCGATTTACAGGAGAAAAATGGGGAGAGGCTGATTTACGTAAACCGACATTCCCAACTTCCGTAAATCGACAACCCCAATTTACGGAAGTTGGCATTCCCAACTTCCGTAAACTGGGAATGCCAATCTCATATAGAACAGAGATTACTCCAGAGATTACTCCAGAGATTACTTCACTCAATCCGGACGCGCACGCGGACGAGCGCGGAAAAAAAATTCTGGAAGGGGAAGAAGACAAGAGTGAGTTAAGGGTGATTCCAGATCCATTTGAAGACGAACAGAAAGAAAAAATTACAACACAAGACAATGCAGCGACCGAAACACCTCTCATGAGTGGCAGAGATTCTTCAAACGTTGTCGCCACGAATAAACCAAATCATGAAGACAAATCTTCCGGGCGCGGCGGTCGAAATTTCGACTGTCAGACAACGACGGCAGAGGTGGTCGAGATTTCGACTGAAACAAGGGAAGTAAGAAGTGGAGCAGGTGTCAAGGGAAAGCACGATAACGGTAGAGGGGAAAGTAAAGAAGAAATGGCAAGAAATCATATCCTCAAGGCAGAACGTATCCCTGAAGGCTTAGAGAAGCTGGAAGGGTACTGAGAGGATTGGCAGAGCGGTGGATAGGAAGAGTGGAAAAACGAGGAAGGAAAGTCATTCCCGTGGTTCTTGAAGCTGATAATCAGCGATTGCTGCTATCAGAAGCAGGACAACACCCTGGAAGCGAGACAATCTAGGCGCTGAACGAGCTGAATCAGCAAGCGGTTCTCCATCTGGATCAAGCCTCTGAAAAATCAAGACTTGCAATTACCGGATTAACATCGTCCTATTTTCAGCTAGAAGACTCAGCAAGAGCGATGAGATTCCTTTCATAGGGTAGAAGTCATCAGCAGAATTCAGAGGCGGTTTAAGGGGATTTTAGAGGAGGGCAGCCCAAATTGACACTCAACTTAGGCGTTGGCGTGAGGAGTGAGAGCATTGGAAGAGGGTTGGGGGATGAAGATAGAGCCAACGACAAAAGAACAGCTTGCAAATATAAGGCACTTGGGAGAGATGATGGCAAGTATCAAAAAACACAACTCGACAATTTGAAGAGACATCCTCTTTAAACTTCAATCGAGAGGTTTAGTTTTATTGATTAAGAATGCCTGAACTGCTGCCTTAAATACAGTCACTCCAAATTGCTGTACGTTAATTTTTGATAGAACTGAACGAAAATAGCTTCAACCTCTAGGATGTAAATGAATGCAATGATTCAACGGCGACAAATGTTTAATGTTGCCCAACACCCTGACTCTTGCTATCCGGGTATTTTTTTTGTAGGTCGCGCTGTTTCCGAAAGCTCTCATTGCCAGAGCAAAAGATATTCCGGTTTAGTGGGTGTTCCGGCTACCCTTCTTTGTCTCATTCTTCACACATTATTAGATAGAAAGCGTTAATTGATTTTTTGAGCTATAAAAAACTTAGGATAACTCTTGGTACAGTTCATTAAACTCACTAGGTCTAAACTCTGAAAACAGATATTGCATCTTCATTCGCCAGTATTTAATACAGGCGGCTGGAAGGGAAAGTTTAAACTACCTTTACTTTCAATAACCTGGTGAATCTCCTCATACATGGAATATTTTCCAATTCCACTCAAGCTAACCCAACCTCTCGCTCTGGTCATTGCGACAAATAGTTGGTTTCGTAAAATTAGGTTACTTTCATTTTTTGCTACATTTTCTAATCCCACTACATAAACGATATTTGCTTCATTCCCCTTCGCACGGTGAATACCAGATACGGTAACACCCCCCTCATTCCAAAACTTGTTTAAATTTGCTCTTTGGCTGTCGGGAAAAGAATTGTTGCCAGTAGCAGTTGGAATATAGAAATTAATCCCATTCGATACAAGAGATTCAGCTATCTGTTTTTGAAGTTGGAAAGAACCTAGAGCAATCACTAAAATATCCCGGCTAGGATTCAAGCCTTCATCAAATAAATTCCGTTTAATTCTGTCAACTAACTCTTGAATTTCTTCTGTACGTGAATTGTAAATATTGAACTCAATCAAGTCCTCATTCCATTCCTGCTGGACTGGATTTGGTGAGTTTTCTTGAGGTCTATGTAGAGTAATGGTTGAACCCAACTTTTTAAAATTCCCCTCTACTTCATACCCAATCCTCCGCCAATCTTCTTTGTTCGTAAATCCAGTTAGCATTCCACTAGGTCGTAGTAATCCCATCCCAATTGCATGAGCAGCAACAAGGACGCAACCTGGAGAACGATAACAACGACGAATAATATAAGCTTTTCTGATGCCACCTTTATATATCCCTCCGCCTACCCCGCCAATCATTCCAGCAAGTTTAGTGCCCAAGATTTCACTACTTGTTGGAATTACTAAACTATTTAGACTTTGAGCTTCATCGTAAGCCCAGATTAAACGTCGTATTTCTGGTGTTGCAGCATCAACAGGTCGTAACGCTTGATATGCCATCCAATAAAATGGCTGTTTATCCTCAAACTTTAAAGTATTATCAACAATCAAATCTTGCCCTTCGTCAATCAAAATCGCATCGTAAATCTGGGAGATATTTGATTGATTAAGTAATTCTGTGCAGGCAAGAGCCAAGGCTTCATTCGGTAAACGGTTTGGGAAATCATTAACACTCTGAGTTTTGATATTAGACGCTTTGCAGATAGAACTATACAGACCAGGCTGATCCTTAGCTCCCCAAGCGTGTAATACTCGCAATTTAGAAGTTTTCGGGTCATAGTGAACTTCACCGCCAGAAAAGTGGCGCAACCATTTATCCACTAATTCAATAATCAGCCCGTAAAGACTGCGGGTAAAAAATACTAAGGCAATATCCATCTCTGGATTCCGCCAGTGCATTCGAGCAGCTTTTTGGCATAACAAGATACTCTTTCCCGACCCTGCCATACCACGAATTCTTTGTGGCCCCGGGGGAACTTGCATCCCGATTTCAAGTTGCTGCCAATCAATATCGCTAATCCAATTTCGCAATTCGGCAATAACTTTAGCTCGTGGTGAGGGTGGGACAACAGGAGGAGGCGGAGGTGGGGGTGGGGGAGGTAAAACACCAAGCCCTTCCCTTAAAAGTAGGTTCCATTCTTTCTCTTCTAGAGAAACCTCACCCTGTTGAATAATCGTTGCTGTATCTCGAATATAAGCAAATAAATTTATTTTCCCTAAATCATCTCTGAAAAGAATAGGAGGACAGGCATGGTGCTGTTCATTAAATCCTTTATTTCTCCATTCAGATTTAGTTATCGCTGGTAGAGCAACGATTACTCTCCCCGGTACTTTTTTATAAAGTTCTGCTTTCTCATTGCAATGGTCGAGTAACGCATAAAGCTGTTTCTCTGCTTGGCGGTAGGGATAAAGGTAATCACTATGGAACCGTTGGTTCATCTTCCATCGGTTTGCCTCAATTGCTTCAATATCATTAATTCCGCAAGACTTCACTTCAATAATAATTAATCCGAGTTCGCGACTGACAATTAAGATATCCGGTTCTTTTCTAAATTGTTGGTCTTTTTTAAATGTGCTATAGCTCCAAAGGACAACCCCCTCTCCTTGTCTAAAAGTTTGACGAAGCCGATCCCAAACTCGCTGTTCCCCAGCTTCACCCTTTAAACCCAAAGGTTCCGTCTCAATAAATCTCCACTCTGATGATTGACTTTCAGTACCTATAACCATCTGACTCCTAGCTTTTTCTATCGCTTTAACTTAGAGTTCCCGAAAAAAAAAGCATATCCAACACACTCACTTGCGTGTTTTATAAACAACCGTCTAGGAAACGGATTGATATGTCTTTTCCAATCACTCGGAATGCCCTGCGCTCGTGTCTCGGAAGTCCTCTTACTACTGGCTGTTCATCATTCCCACATCCCCTCAAATTGTCCTGGTGCTAGCTGGGTATATCTAACGGTGTGCTGTATCTGACGAGGCCCCAAGTAATCTTGAATCTTCCGAGTGTCGTATCCCCTCGCCGCCAAGTAAAAACCTGTGCTGTGACGAATCATGTGTGGGTGAACTGAATAAACCAACCTCGCCTCCTCTGCTGCTCTGGAAACGATATCTTTCACTGTTCGCGTTGTCAGTGGTGCCTGACGTTCGGAGTTAAACAACCAAGCTGTATCTGGATATTCTCGTTGCAGTTGTCGGAGTGATCGCACTTCATCTCCATACAAAGGTTGATTTGAGAGCGCACCTTTCTTAAGCCGCCGCACATAAAGATGTTTGGTAGTAAAATTTACGTCCTTCCATTGCAAGTTGACTGCCTCTCTAACTCTCAACCCATGACGATACATTAGGAGGAGAAGCGTAAAATCCCGACGTGGATATCGCCCCGATTTTCTGGCACCCTCTATCAGCCGCCCCATCTCATCTGGCGTCAAATAATCTCGTTCATTATCCGGCTTTGCTTCTTTTATCGGGGGCTTGGGTTAGGTTCTCATTCTAACTCCACCTAAAACAGTGTTTGGTTAGGTCAATCCAGCAGCCCTGGAACTCTAGTAAATCCGTTAGCTACTGAGGGTAAATCCACCTAAAAGAGTCCTTTTCGGTGAAGTCTAAGCCGCTCATTCTGGCATACTTAATCTAGTAGCAATAAGTATTTACTCTAAGTAATTGAGTTAAGTAACTGAGTTGAGTAATCAAGTTTAGGGAGTAAAAAGATGTCTGTCATTGCGTTCTGCGCCCAAAAGGGGGGCGTCGGAAAAACCACAGGTAGCGTCCATTTCGCTGTTTGGCTACAGCGCAAAAAGAAAAAGGTCGCCTTTCTAGATGCCGACCCACAGGGCAGTGGTTCAATGTGGCTTTCCTCAATGCAGCTCCCTATTCGCATCATCAAACTCTCAGATGCCAACGACTTAATTGAGCAAATCCCAGATTTATCTGAGCAGACAGATTACGTAGTCGTTGATGGTGCGCCCAATTCCGGGGAAGCCACCAGAGCAGTTTTATGTTTGTCCGATGTCTCAGTCACGCCTGTTCAACCTAGTGGATTGGATTTATCTAGTACCGGAGACATCGTTCGCTTGATTAAATCAGCACAGAAAATCTCTGGTGGTCTGCCCAAGCCAGCGATCTTTCTCAATCGTGCTTTCAAAGGAACTCGACTCAAAAAAGAAGCGTTGGAAGTCCTAAACCAGTTTCCTGATGTCGCCCTGCTCAAAACAGCGATTCATCAGAAACAAGCAATCTCCGACTGCTTCACTCAGGAGGGAACAATTTGGGATATCTCAGGAGCGAAAGAATCAGCCAAGGAATTTGAATCACTATTCAATGAAATTCTGAAATTGCTCAAATGACTCCCAAGAAACCCCGCAAAACTTTGAACGACGCTGCCGACAAATTTATCTTTGGTAGCGAACCAAAACCTGAACTACCAACTGAAAAACCATCGGCGACCTCTGCGCCCACTCATGAACCTGGAGGTCTACTGGAAAAATTACAAAAAGAGGAATCAATTAAGGAGCGACCCATCAGAGTCAGCCTCGACCTTTCACCAGAAATGCATCGTCAACTCACTAATCTTGCCAATCGCACTGGCAGGAAGAAATCTGAAGTGCTGCGAATTTTACTGGCTGAAGCGTTGGCAGAACTTGAAGGGGAAGATTGAGTTGTGCCAATTGGCACCGATTCAGAATGCGATCGCACTCACACGAAAGCATCCTTTCCTCTAGCACTAAAATTTTCAATAATCCTGCGCCTCCTTCTTTTATTAGAAGTATCTGAGTGCAGTTCGCAAGCGATCGCATTCTTAATTCTGGCGACGATGCTCTCGCATCAACCGATAACTAGACGTGCCCAATCGCTGTAGGTTAAAACAGCAATCTCATCCTTGCACTTTTTCCCAGAATAACTGTGCGTCTCAAAATTAGAATCCTCAGCGCGATCGCTCTTTTGACAACTGCTGCAACGCCGTTCTCGCCTAATTTTCCAGCGCCATTCTTAACGACACAGGCGTTAGCGCAAACCCCAGACGCTCGGAAAGCCGAAGCAGACCAACTGTTCCAGCAAGGGATTGAGCAGTTTCAGACCAATCAATTTGAGGCGGCATTGCAGTCATGGCAACAAGCACTCAGTCTCTATCGGGAAATCAAAGACCGTTTAGGGGAGGGGCAATCCTTGGGCAATCTGGGAATTACTTACTATTCTCTGGGAGATTACGCCCAGGCGATTGATTACCAACAGCAGCGTTTAGCCATCGCTAAGGGTATCAAAGACCGTTTGGGGGAGGGGCAATCCCTGAGTAATCTAGGAAGTGCTTACGATTCCCTGGGAGATTACGCCCAGGCGATTGATTACCACCAGCAGAGTTTAGCCATCGCGCAGGAAATCAAAGACCGTTTGGGGGAGGGGGCATCTTTGAATAATCTGGGAGGTACTTACTTTTCCTTAGGAGATTACGCCCAGGCGATTAACTACTACCAGCAGAGTTTGGCAATTAAGCGGGAAATCAAAGACCGTTGGGGGGAGGGGAAATCCCTGAGCAATCTGGGCAATACTTACAATTCCCTGGGAGATTACGCCCAGGCGATTGACTATCACCATCAGAGTTTAGCCATCGCGCGGGAAATCAAAAATCGTTTGAGGGAGGGAGAATCCCTGAGTAATCTGGGAGTTACTTACAATTCGCTAGGAGATTACGCTAAGGCGATTGATCATCACCAGCAGAGTTTGGTAATCATGCGGGAAATCAAAGACCGTTTGGGGGAGGGGGTTTCTTTAGGCGGTCTGGGCAATGCTTACTATTACCTGGGAGATTACGCCCAGGCGATTGAGTACCACCAGCAGAGTTTAACAATTGCGCGGGAACTCAAAGACCGTTCGGGGGAGGGGACATCTCTAAGCAATTTGGGAAATACTCTCCGGAGATTAGGCAATCTAACGGAAGCCGAAAAAACCCTTCGCGCTGGAATTGAGGTATATGAATCTCTCCGAGAACGATTGGGTGGCAATGATGCCTATAAAGTGTCAATCTTTGAGGAGCAAGCTCGCACCTATCGCCTGCTGCAAGAAGTCCTGATTGCCCAAAATCAACCCACAGAGGCTCTAGAAGTTGCTGAAAGGGGTCGTGCCAGAGCATTTGTGGAGCTACTGGCAACACGCTTTTCCTCTGCTTCTTCTACTGGGCCGAATGTCTCTCCCAATCCACCCAACATCCAGCAAATTCAACAAATCGCCAAACAGCAAAACGCCACCCTGGTTGAATATTCGATTATTTATGACAACTTCAAAGTTCAGGGTAAACAAGAATCTCACGAATCGGAACTCTATATTTGGATAATTCCACCCTCAGGCGTTATATCGTTCCGCCGTGTTGACCTCAAACCCCTATGGCAGCAGCAAAATACAAGCCTTACAGAACTCGTTATCAACAGCCGTGAAGCTATCGGAGTCAGAGGTCGCGGTGGGATCGAAGTGTCTCTGATAGATGATGTCAGCCAAACTGAACGCTTACAGCAACTCCACCAACTCCTCATTCAACCCATTGCTGACCTTCTGCCTGCTGACCCCAATGCCCGTGTTATCTTTATCCCTCAAGAATCGTTGTTCTTAGTTCCCTTTGCTGCCCTTCAAGATGCCAACAACAAATACCTAATTGAACAACACACTCTCCTAACGGCTCCTTCGATTCAGGTGCTGGCGTTAACCCGTCAGCAACGACAACGGGTTCCAGTGTCCGCCAAGGATGTTCTAGTGGTTGGCAATCCCTCGATGCCTAGCCTTGCCCCGAAGATTGGAGAAAAACCTCAACCGCTTTCGCCCCTACCAGGTGCCGAGAAGGAAGCACTTGAGATTGCTCGTCTCCTGAATACAACTGCCCTAATTGGTAATCAAGCTACTGAATCTGCAATTGTTCAGAAGCTACCCACCGCTAAAATGATTCATTTAGCAACTCATGGATTGTTGGATGATTTTCAAGAGTTGGGGATACCGGGTGCGATCGCCCTGGCTCCTTCTGGTCAAGATGACGGGTTGCTCACCTCTAGCGAAATCCTGAATCTCAAGCTCAATGCTGAGTTAGTTGTCTTGAGTGCTTGCGATACCGGGCAAGGTAAACTGACTGGCGATGGTGTGATTGGACTGTCTCGCTCTTTAATTACGGCGGGTGTTCCCAGTGTCATCGTCACTTTGTGGGCGATACCGGATAATCCTTCGGCTTTGTTGATGACCCAATTTTATCGAAATCTGCAACAAAACTCGGATAAAGCGCAAGCTTTGCGAAGCGCGATGCTGACGACGATGAAACAATATCCTAACCAACCCAACACTTGGGCTGCATACACGTTGATTGGGGAAGCTGAGTAACTCGAAGTCTCGGCTTCTGCTCCGATGCCAAATTGTTTGAATGGTGGGCACCAAAAAGAACGAGGCTTGTTAATGGCGATCTAGTGCTGGAGCGACCAACTTATGACGGTGAACCAGTGCCCATGCCTCGGCAACGATTCACGCCAGAGGAAAAGCTAGAGGTACTAGATTTGCACCCGATGTTTACGGGCAGATGTCCACAGTGCGAAATGCCTTTCCCCAAATATAAAACGCCCCCGGTGCATTGGGATTGTCCGCAGTGCGGATGGAGGGATGATAGTGCATAAGGTGCAATCGCACTTTTTAATTACATTGACTCTCCAATAATCTAAATATTTGTAGGAGCCGCAGCCGTTAATTATCTGTTCTTCAAAATCACCAATACCGCACTTCCTTTTCCGTCCCTTATTAGGAAGCGCTGCCGAATCGAAAATAAACTCCAATTAGGACTGGTTTTAAGGCGGTTTCTATCCAGTTGAGAAATTTGTCTCGTAAAGGGTTAATGATGGCACATTAAAGTGACCTGGTGCATAAGTCTACATTAATTCATATTGAACGCTGGAATGCTTAACATGAAAGACTTTTCATATTAGCTCTTTTGCTTAGCGACAGAAAATTATCCATTGTTATGCAAAAGCACACCTCAAACGCTCACCGAATACTTTTGAAGTACCGGGCCGACCATTTTTGGGCGTTTCGGTTCAACAATTTATTTGCTCACTGCGACGCTTACAGAATTGTCAAACCAAAACAAGCTGCAAATATTACTTTGGAAACCACAACCAACTATGCTTGCATTTGGGGCAGGTCAAATTCACTTGTCCTAAATGAATTGGAGCGCGTAGCTTTTGAGAGCAATTTGGGCAAGGAGTAATTACTTTTTCAGGCTGCATTGTTTTGCTATCTGAAAGAACTTGCCCTGCTGTTTTGCTATCTGAGAAAACTTGCCCTACAAGTTTATAGGCTTCACTAAGGGAGATATGACCATTCTCTACAGCTTGCATTAATTGTTGAGCATCGTCAGGGCTAATCAAATTATGTTTGAGCGGTTCTTTCAAGAACGAATAAAATTCTGTCTTATCATGCTCATTAAAGTTGGATTGTCTCTCTTTAGCTTCTGCTTCCTTTAACTTTTCTTTGTACTCATTCAATAACTGATTGCGTTTACCTTCGTTAAAACCACCGCCTTTGATTAATCTGGATAAACCATAGACAGCGGCTCCGCCAACTACAGCAGCACCCGCAACGAGTGTAACAGGGGCTGCTCCAACCGCGGCAAGACCTGTTACTGCTGTGATAATGGGTATGGAAGTTGTTGGTGCAAAGACAAGCGCTGCTGCTGCTCCGCTTCCAGCAGCCCCTAATGCCGTTACCCCAACATTCCCAAGAATTCCGACTCTGTCATTAGGATTCTTCTCTAGTTGTTCAATTATTTTTATCAGTTGTTCTTTCGTCAACTCTTGCTTGTTAGACATTGTTAAAACCTTATTATTTCAAGTTGTAGATTAAGCAGTAACAACGTTACGAAATACAGTATTGAGTACGTCTGCAAAAAAAGAAAAGAACTGTTGAGCAATTTCAGCAATGTCTTCACCTACACCTTGAAATTTCTTGTCTAGTCTATGCCCAACCACTGCACCAACTACAAAAACAGTTATTCCCAATGCTTTTGCCAGTGGAGCTAAGAGTTGTCCTAAAAATGGTATCGAAATTATTAAACCTGCAATAGCAGCCCCGATGACAGCACCTATACCAGCACCAACAACTAAAAATGGATGAGCCTTGACGAACTCAAGAATTTTTAGGACTACAATTTTCCCAATAGCAAAAACCTTACCTGAAACCTTTTTTGTAAAAGTGATTAGTTCATGCAAGCGACTGACAATTTCTTCAGGAAGCTCCAACTCTTGAAGTTGTGCATATACTTCGCTACTTTTTGTTGACTCGGCTTTTACATTCCAAAGTGCAAGCTTTAAATTTGCTTGTGCTGTAGATAGGTTTTGATTGTCCATCATTGCTCCTAATACTAGCTGCTACGCAACTTCTACTGATTAAGTCTGGCACAGATATCAAGACAACGCCTAGATAAAATTACCTAAATTACACGCTTTCTAGACTTATCAGTGCAAGTACACCCCAATCATAATTTCTCAATTACGCCCTAAGCAGCCCTCTTCTGTTACTTTCCGGAAGGCAACCTCCAGAAACCTTATCATTCAATCAATACAAGCTATCCTATTAGAAAAACTCAGTTACTTTGTT
The DNA here is from genome assembly GCF_039961925.1 of Trichocoleus sp. DQ-U1. Lineage (NCBI taxonomy): Bacteria > Bacillati > Cyanobacteriota > Cyanophyceae > Leptolyngbyales > Trichocoleusaceae > Trichocoleus > Trichocoleus sp. DQ-U1. Next base: position 11,890 of record NZ_JAMPKB010000106.1, read on the forward strand.
TGTTGCCCTTACTTTCGCATATTTAACTAGGGAGGGCTGCTCAACGGAAAATCAACTTAAGGGAGCGCAATCACACTATTGAGGTTTAGCGGATATAGGTCCCAATTGGGACGTTAAAAAAGCGATTGCTTTAGAGAAAAAAGGCGCTCGCCATTAGGTCTGCCTCCTGCTTAAGTGGTTCAAGCTCCCCATTCACTACCGCTTTATCGATGCCTTGAAGCTGAGTGTGAGTATGAGTTGATGTACTTACAGTGTAAACTCTCCCTTCAAAAACTACTTGTTGACCTGGAGTGAACGAGGGTTCGGGTGCGTGGTTCGCTCCCCAGAATGACGTACGGCTTGACGCTGACGATTTGGCTTCAAGCGCTAACTCCTTCTTAAGAGTAATCCGCACCTTTCGTTCTTCAGATAGTCCCAACCAAATGCCGTTTCTGATTTGAATGATCTCTTCATCTAAATACTGCCCTTGGTAAATATTGGAGAAAGAGTCCATCACGGAAAGAATCTCTGTCACCGGGGCAGCTAACAATCTACGCCGACCTTCAATAATCTCTGTTTTGAGGTGCGAAGGAATTTCGGCAATCCAGCGTCCGTCCTTTTCCATTTTTAGAAGTTGCTGTTTTCTGGTTTTGGGAACTAATGCCCAAATTTCGCTCTTCACCTCAGTGTGAAAGTGTTTGAGGCGGTCAAATACCGCAGTGACTTGCTCTGGAGTCTTGACTAGCATTAGCGTGCGAACAGCATTCTCAACGTCTGCTGCCATCCCCGACCGTGCTGCCCTGCCCGACCGTGCCGCTACCTCGAATGATTGGAGTGATGTTTCCACTTTTTTCTCATCCACTTCTGGTTTATTCATCTCTTGATTACTGCCAGTGGACGGGGCTATCTCCAAGTCTGGGGATGGAGCGTCCACTGGTTTTATGTCCACTTCTGGTTTATTCATCTTTTTATTACTGATAGTGGACGCCGCGGCTAAATCCCTCTCAAGCCATGCCTGAAAGATTTTTAAATGTTCGGGCGACACATCAAGACCATAGAATCGCTTTCTCTCCCCCTGTCCATCTCTGCCTAGAGTTTTCAATTTGATTCCCAGACATGACATCAGTTTTCTCAGCACGACCACTGACGAATCTTCCAAGCGAATCGAGATCCCCAGCGCCGTCCTAATTCTCCCTCTCTGAGCAATGGCAGTGGACGCCAGTGATTCCAAGTCCTCGTCACCGTTTCTAAATTCCCTACCTTCTGCAAGCAAAAACTTCTCGATACCCAACCGCTGGAGTACCAAAACTTTCAGCCCCATTTGAGCGCGATTAAAGTCCGGTTTCCACAATGCTTTGGCTTCAGTGGCAGCAGCCGCACTTTTTTGGTCATGGTCGCTGAGGTATTCCCTACCTACAGTCAGGAAGTAGTGTAGGCGCAATTTGGGATAAAGCTTTTTATCGTCCATCTGGACAAGGGACGATGTAATCTCCTCGACTGCATAGCGAAGCTTGAGTGAATGCTTACGCTCTGTCTGCCGCTCGGCTTTGGTTTTATTGATTTTGTTGGAAAGCTTTTCGTATTCACTAGATGAAATATCTGGTGCATCAGCAATCGCTTCTCCTTCCCTCTGGTAATTCGTATCTCGGTTAAGTTTAATTTCCGCTTTGATTTCCTTACCCTTACCCGTCTCGTCTAAGGGGATGATTGTGTGTCCGTCAGCCTTCAATCCTTCAACAATGTTGTCGGCATAATTGCACATCGCCGCATTGTGACGAGCGGCGAGCTTTGCCCAAGCTCGCAGGGATTCGTTCTGGAAATGAGTATCAATATCTTCAAAATCAAAGCTCGCACGTTGCAACAGGAAAATATTCACCTTCGTCGCAGCGTTTTGAGATGCGAGCAGCGATTTGACGGAACTTGAACCATTGCCAATCCGACAGCCATTCATCCCCACTCGCGATGCCCAAAAATGGATATCTACCCCTTCCCT
>NZ_JAMPKB010000107.1:0-13843 GCF_039961925.1 Trichocoleus sp. DQ-U1
AGAACAATACCGCAATCGTCGTCGGCGATTTGGATTCCGTTTCAACCTCATTGCCGCGATCGTTAATATTGAACTGCTCCGTTCCCAATCTGCCTGATTCACGCAAGAGGTCTATTATTTAGATTCGTTAAAACTATTAATCCAGAAATTTCTGGGTTACGAATCTTTGTCTCCTGTCTTAAAACATATAACAAAACATTACAGAATGTAAAGTTTTCTTTACATTGGGGGAGACAGAGGTCACACTATCTAAGGCTGCCAAGAATCGGATTTATTCATACAGGGTCTAGGGTTGATGGCAATTTCCATCCCCCAAATGTTATGAAACGGTTTGTAAATACTGGTGTTTGATGAACGCTCTCGCCTTGAAAATCACTAGCAGCTAATGGCAGACAAGCAGCGATCGCAACTTTGCGCGGTTTGCTCTTTTGCCGCAACAGAGTTGTATTTGGCTGTGTAACGTTAAATCGGGCAATGCTAAGAAATCGCTGCTAAAAAACTTTCTCCGGGTAGCGATCGCTGCTTATCTTAGATAATTTGCCGCCATGCCCTAGCATTTGAGAGTAGCTGCTCAATTAAAGGAGCCTTTGCCTGGACGTAGCCCTCTCGATCTAGCCGGAATTGTACCGCTAACTCGCGCTTCAAAGCGTCGTATTGCTTCGCCTTCTCTGGGTGCGCCCTGAGAAAATCGCGGAAGATCAGCTGGTTTTCCCAAACCTGATTTCCTCGTTTCACCAGATGGAGATGGTGAGTGCGGGGCATCCCTTTGCGAAAGAAGTGCCGTCCTGGAACACCCAACTCACCTTGGTAGAGATAGCCGAGTGTTTCGACAGATGTAATCTGATCGACGCTGGGTGGTAACTCCTCCAAGCCTACGAGAATATCAATGATTGGTTTAGCTGCTAATCCTGGCACTGAGGTACTGCCAATATGGTGGATGTCCAAGACGGCATTACCGAGGGCGTGGAGAATCTGGAGTTTTTCCTGCTCAAATTGGATAGGCCAATTGGTATCGTAATCAACCACTTGGATCAAATCTTCCATCGGTTTAAATTAACTCCTTAGCGATCGCTCCTACCGGATATTTGCTGGAGGGCTTCTAAAAAACTTTCTCCCGGCAAGCTTCGCATTTCCATCTGTTGATTAATCTTGATAGCAGCAGCTAATCCAGAATTCATCGCCCCTTCTACCAAGTTTCCCTCACACCAATCGCCACAACAAATTAGAGGCAACGGTGTCCCAGCGTCCAGGCAATCTTGATGCAAAGGACGACTGGGAAAAGCATAGCGCCAGCGATGGATTTGAAACCATTCGGGAGAATCTAGCCACGGAACAAGTAACTGTGCAGCACGGGATAACATCTGGCGTGCAACTGGGTTTAAATCTTCGGCGTCTAGGTAATGTTTGGCAAATTCAGCGGTGCTGTGCAAAACAAAGACTGGTATCTGGGGATTGGGGCGTTTGCTGCTGTCTAAACCAATCCACGCTAAGTCAGAGTCGTGTGTAACATCTAGGTGTAACGGGAAATTTCCCGTCTCTGCATTACTTAAATCTTGCTCTCGAGAAGCTGGATAACACGCCATGACACTGAGACAGGGGTCAAACTCCACAGCGCGTAAACTATCTAGAAATTGAGTTGGTATGGTTTTGGCTAAGGGTTCCAGTAGCATCAAAGCTTGAGGCGCTGGAATTGCCACGACAACAGCTTTAGCAATTAATGGGTCGGCTTTCTGCTCAAAAGTGAAATGCCAAGTTTTCTCATCAGTTGCGGTAATTTCCTGAACCCGTTGATTCAGCCGCATTTCTAAACCTGTAGCGAGGAATTTAGCGATCGCATTCATCCCCATTGGTGCCACATAACGGGGACGGATCGAGGATAAATTCGGCTTTGCTGGTTCCCGGCAAACAGGATTCGTCCAGGCTTGAACAATCCCCGGCTTTCCTTCAAAATCGCTTTGCTTCACCCGCAAAACATCAATAAACTTCTCAGTTAACTGCCCTTGGGGTTCTAAATAACGCAAGCCATGATCGGCACAAGTCCCCTGCAATCGGCGCGTTGCCACCCTTCCCCCAACGCCACGAGATTTGTCAACGACGACCACTTTATATCCAGCTTGGTGCAACTGTTGAGCAACGGTCAGTCCCGCGATACCTGCACCAATTACGGCGACATCAAACACTACGGATAACCCTCAGTCTTCAAGTATATAGAAGTAGAATAAGGGACAGCACCGAATCTGGGGTCTGGGAGGAATTGAAGTTGGACGAGCTGAGAGCCGCGCTGGAATTAGCCACAGAAGAAGAGTTACAGCAACTGACAGATATTCTATTTCGCCGCAAATTTAACCCCTTAGATTACGTTCAGACACCTGACCCGATCGACATTCAAAGCCAAGATCACGAAGATTGGTTGGATGCGATCGAGCAGAGATTTCGCTTTTTAGCGGCGGATGGAGTGACAGTTTTGCGAGGACGCACGGGTGAAGTCACTTATCGACAAATTTTGATCCAAGTTTGTCGATATCTAAAAATTCCCTATTCTGCAAAACTTTCAACGACCGATTTAGAAGCAGAAGTATTTCTCAATCTGATGGGTCGGGCGTGGAAACAAATGCCTCGACACGAACAGAAAGCGTTAACTGCCAGAGTACAGCGATCGCTAGCAAAGTCTCAACTCTCCGAACCCCTGCCATTACAGTTGCAACACGACCCGATGGCTTTACTCGTCAAGGGAGGCAGTGCCCTTGCCGTCAGTTCCATTGTCCAGCCGCTGCTGCTACAACAACTTGCCCGTCAGTTTGCGATTCATTTTGCTAGCTATCAAGTCGCCAAAGAAACGGTTATCCAAGGCAGTGCTGCGGCTGCTGCACAGTTCCAAAATTATATGGTGCTACAAACCGCTAAGCGGGGGATGGCAATGAGTGCCGCCCGTTATGGTGCCATCCGCAGTGTATTTGCATTGGTGGGACCCGCGATGTGGGCGTGGTTTTTTGCCGATTTGGGCTGGAGAGCGATCGCGACTAATTACGGTCGGATTATCCCTATCATCGTTGCCTTAGCGCAAATTCGCCTAACTCGTGCCGAATGCTGGGAACCTGCTTAGGAGTTAAAAGTCAAAAGTTAAAAATTAAAAATGAAGAAATCCCCGTTTTTAATTTTTAATTTCCCATTTTTAAGTCGGCATCCCGACCCCAGCTTGCAAGCATCTTGGCACTATGCTCAACTGGGGTTTCTGTTTTTTCCCTTGATTCCTATTCTGGGTGCTATTGGAATATTTATCGGATTAGTCGGCACCTGGAGAAAAAAATATCCCACAATTATCCGACGCCCTCTCAATCGCGGATTTGCTATTTTTTGCACCTGGGTAATTATTTCAGCTAGCTTCGCCCCTTTTCCTTTAGAAGCCTTGCTGGGATTGTTTAATTTCCTCCCCTTTTTCATCTTTTTTGCTGCCTATAGCGAACTCATTCAGACACCAGCACAACTGCGACGGTTAGCTTGGATTTTGGTGGTGCCTTCTGTACCCGTGGTCATTCTCGGCTTCGGACAGATATTCTTGGGTTGGGCTAGCCCAGCGCTATTGGAAGGTATTGTAGGTTGGGCGCTACAACCCAAAGGCAATCCCATCGGGCGGATGGCTTCGGTGTTTATGTATGCCAACATTTTGGCAGCCTATCTGCAAATTGTGTTTATTCTGGCACTGGGATTGTGGATTGAAGAAAGCAAAAAGCGATCGCCCCAATCTCGCCGCTTACGCACCGCCACGCTAGAACAAAGGGCGGAAGCAAAAGCTAAAACAAAATATATTTTTCCCTTTCCGTTTACCTGGCGAATTGGGTTTCTGAGTGTAGCGGTAATTGGAAATGCTGCTGCACTGATTTTGACGAATTCCCGCAATGCTTGGGCGATTGTCGTTCTTAGCTGCCTTGCCTTTGCCTTCTACCAAGGTTGGCGTTGGCTAATCGCCGGAGTGGGGGCGATCGCTACTAGCATCCTCTGGGCAGCTTTTGGCCCTTCACCTGTGCGCGAATGGCTTCGCACGATTGTCCCCTATTACTTTTGGGCGCGACTCACCGACCAAATGTATCCAGATCGACCCGTGGCGTTGTTACGGACAACTCAGTGGCAGTTTGCTTGGTCGATGACTCAGCAACGTCCCTGGACTGGCTGGGGTTTAAGGAACTTTACCCCACTCTACGAGACACAGATGAAAGTTTGGCTGGGGCATCCCCACAGTTTGCTGTTAATGCTAACTGCTGAAACTGGCATCCCCGCAACCATTTTCTTCTGTGGTTTAGTTGGCTGGGTGATGGTTCAAGCTGTCCTATTATTACGAGAGACGCAATTAATCGCGTCCCTACAAAATAAATTAATTCTATTCAGTTATTTAGTTGCTTTTGGTGCCTGTACCCTATTTAACAGTGTAGATGTCAGTATATTTGATTTACGGGTGAATACCTTGGGATGGTTGCTTTTAGCAGCAATTTGTGGAGTAGTTTATCAAAAGAGAGCGATCGCTACTAATTTTATAGAGAAATCACGCTCGTGAATTATAACTATATTACCAGGCAAAAAATAATTAATAATTTTGTCGAAATTGTAACAGAATTTTGCGCTTTAATTGATCAACAAGAAGCTATAGAGCCACATCAGTTTATTAAGCAAATATCTAAAATACTTGCAAAACTTTACGCAGCGGTTATGGAGTTGATTAATATTATTCCTGATGAACAAGAAATAATAGAAAATTTTAAAATCACCGAAGGTGTACCTAAAGTTTATCAAGGAATTCAAAGCAAGCTGGGTCAATACAACTTTTATTGGGAAGTTTTTAATCCGTTAGAGGAAGATGAGGCTGTTGTAGGCGATTTAAGGGACGATTTAAGGGATATATATCGAGATATCAAAGAAGGTTTTGTTGCTTTCGAGCGAGGTCACGTTAACTATGCAATCTGGCATTGGAAATTCCATTTTATTGTTCATTGGGGCGACCATCTTGTGGATGCCCTGCGCGTCCTTCATCGGATAAATAGCAACCATTTAAACACTGATTAGCACCTACCGCACCACAGGAGAAGGGCGATCGCATCCTTTCCCCATCTCCCTCTATACCCTGCGACGGCAAGCATTGAACGCAATAGCCCCAGCATTCGATGCGGCGAGATAATGTGGGGCGTCCTATGCGATCGCTTAGAATAATTGAAACGCACTCTTAACCCAAGCAGAGTGAAGCTGCGGTGACTCAAAATAGGGAAAATCCGAATAATGAAGGTCGCCGGATGCCGTATCAAACAACCTTGGCGACCAGTCATTACGCCTTGCTAGGGCTGCACCCTTCGGCGTCCCCGATCGAAATTCGACGGGCATATCGAGAATTAAGCAAACACTACCATCCCGATACCACAGAATTGCCTGCTAACATAGCAACCGCTAAGTTCCAGCAGCTCAATGAAGCCTATTCCACCCTTAGCAATCCACAACGACGACTGGCTTATGACCTAAAAATTGGCTATTCCCGCATTAGTGTAATTCAAGCACCGCCAAACTTGAATTCTCCGTCCCAACCCAAAAAGGCATATTCTTCTTCAGCCTACTTAGACCCAACCGATCGCCCCCTCTCTCCAGGAGAGATTTTTGTCCTATTCATCATGGGTTTAACCTTTGTGGGTTGCCTATTGTTAGCGATCGCCATTGGCTTAACGCGAGGAGAAGCCGCCTTCCAGGTTTCCGGGCTAGAAACCCTGCAACCAGTCGAGCAGCAGGCGACTCCTCATCTTCCTGTTCATCCTCATCATCTATTTAAACCTGTGGCATCTGGGTCGCGCCTTGCCCCACTCATCCCTCAAAACAAGCGAGTTAATTCAATCTACTTGCCGGATGACAGATAATTTGGGACAATCCGCCCCTAACCGAATTAAAACGACCTATGACTCTTCCCACTGCTGATACACCCCTCTATAACCATCCCTTACCTGATATTGAACAGTGGCTCAAAAAGATGGGATGTCAACAAGACCGAACTCAGCTGCACTGTTGGCACATTGCTAGACCTTTTTGGAAAGCAGAGCTGTCTCTAGATGTGGAGGAGCTAACCGTGCGCTATCTAGAAGCGGGTGAAGGCGGACGAGATATCCTGCGCTCCTTCAAATATTCTCTGACTCGCCAAGATGTAGAGGACGCCGTCTTTGCAGGCCCTTAGAAAGAGTTTTGAGTTTTGAATCTTAAATTCCAGAAATCAGTCAAAATAGAGACGCGAGCGCTCGCGTCTCTACAAATTTACTGATACTTTGCCAATCTTCATACTTTGCCGAAACGGCGATCGCGCTGTTGATAGGCACACAAAGCCCGGTGAAACTCCGCCCGGTCAAAATCAGGCCACAGCGTCTCTGTGATATAGAGTTCCGCATAAGCTAATTGCCAGAGCAGGAAGTTCGAGAGGCGCATTTCCCCGCTGGTGCGAATCAGTAGGTCAGGATCGCCAACTTTGGCAGTATAGAGGTGGCGTGAAAACAAAGCTTCATCAATTTCATCAGGCTGTAAAACACCTTCCTGCACCTGAGTCGCGATTGCTCGACAAGCTTGCAGAATTTCCTGGCGTCCCCCATAATTAGTTGCCACAGTAAACTGAATGCTGGCATTGTGCTGAGTTTCAGCCATTGACCGCTCAATTTCTACCTGGAGACTTCGCGGTAAATCGGCTAAATTTCCCATAAAGTTGATTCGCACATTCTCCTGCACCATTTCCCGGAGTTCCTGCCGCAACACCCCCTCAAACAAGGTCATTAAAAAATCAACCTCTTCCAGCGGTCGTTTCCAATTTTCCGTAGAAAACGCATAAGCAGTCAGCGCTGGAATTCCCCAATCCTTACAGCAGCGCAGTAAATCCTTCAGCGCATAGACCCCCCGCCGATGACCCATAATTCGAGGTAGCCCTTGGCGTTTGGCCCATCGACCATTTCCATCCATGATTACTGCCACATGTTTGGGCAGGCGGTCTCGATCGAGGTCAGCAGGCAAATTTTGTAAGACAGTTGATTTTGAAGTCATTTCTTGTCACGAGAACCCGGTGGTGGAAGACGAAGCAAACGCGAAACCAGTGCCTTTCCCCGATCGCTAATCTGACGTCCCAAACTGCGTAGACCGGGGGCGACGGCCCTCTCTTCGCTTGACGTGGAGAATCGCGTCTCTAAGAGTTCTTTCAGTTTACTGCTGGTTAGGGGGCGATTCAGTCCCCCCCTCTCCGCTAAAGAAATAGAGCCGGTTTCTTCAGATACAACGATACATAGGCAATTTTCGACCCGCTCCGTAATTCCCATTGCTGCCCGGTGCCGCGTCCCCAGTTGCCGCGATGCCGTCCGCTCAGAAAGGGGCAAAATCACCCCAGCGGCAACAATGCGGGAGCCACTAATGAATATTGCGCCGTCGTGCAGGAGCGTAGATGTTTGAAAGATAGTTTGTAGGATTTCCTTAGAAACCTCAGCATTTAATTTGACGCCTTGAACGGAAAAATCCCGCTCATCAATTGGCCCGGTCGTTTCCAGTACGATCAAAGCACCCGTGCGGTTTTGGGACAATTCTTTGACCGCATCCACAATTTCATCAATAACACTATCTGCCTTGGGAATCGCTCGTCGGGAGGGTTGCAGCAACTGCATCAGTTCTCCCCTGCCCAATTGTTCCAGAAACCGACGAAATTCTGACTGGAAAATGACAGCCATCGCCACAGCCGAGCCAACTACCAACTTTTCCAGGACAAAACTCAACAGTACCAGCCCCAGGCGATTACTCACGGCTGAGGCTAGCATTAAGACAATCAAACCCCGTACCATCCACAATGTGCGACGCTCCCCGATAAAGAGTAGCACCAGATACGTGAGGATGAGAACTAAAACAATATCAATGCTTTGAAGCAACAAGGTCGAAGTTCCGGGAGGGTCTTGACCGGGACCCAAATTCATTGAACCTTATCAGATTTGCTGAAGTTTGCTGGATACGGGCGAGTTTAAAGGCAGAAGGCAAGAATGTAAAAAGCAAGGAGAGCAGTTAGCTATTGGCTTGAATTAACAGTTTAGAGTCTAAATCTAGTGTACCTGTGGTTACGTCCCAGCTAAACAGTTAATAGCTAATTACTGTTTCTATTTTTTACTTTCTTTTTCCCTTAAAGCTCGATTTTAGCTGAAGCGCCCCCTTGGGTACTAGCGAATTAGGTAGTGAGTCGTAGGATTTTCCGATGACTGACATCTTGCATCAATCGACTATATAGCGTATATAGCGGTTTTCCATTGCGTTCAACACACATGGTAAGAGCGTTTGCGTGAGCTGTGCGCCCCTACATAGCCCTCATGTCAAAGAGCATGAGGGCTATGTATATGTATTCCCCTGCCCTCTCCTTGACGAAAGGGGAGAAAAGCCTCCCTCCTTTGATTAAGAAGAGACTAAGCGGCAGGGATTTTAGTTGACCGCATTGGTGCAAAAAAATTCCCAATCTAACTAACTACTAATCGCTCAGGTAGACGATCCTGCCGAATTACATCCTGGTAGGTTTCCCTCTGCAAAATCAGATTAGCTTCTCCTCGACCTACTAAAACCGCTGCTGGACGAGACAGGCGATTGTAATTAGAAGCCATGCTGTAATTGTAGGCACCTGTGCCCATGACGACGAGAATATCTCCCGGCTCAGTTTTCGGTAGCGATGCTTCTTTGATCAGAATGTCTCCAGATTCGCAGTGTTTACCGGCAAGGGTGACAGTTTCTGTCAAGGGTGCCGACATCCGGTTGGCAACAACGGCTCGATACAGGGATTGGTAGGTGATGGGACGGGGATTGTCAGACATTCCGCCATCAACGGATAGGTAGGTGCGGATGTCGGGAACGACTTTTGATGAGCCTACGGTGTAGGCGGTGACGCAGGCAGTCCCAATGAGCGATCGCCCTGGTTCGCACAATAATTTAGGTAAGGGGATTTGTTGAGATTGGCAGGCTGCGGTAATGGCATCGCTGACAGTTTTGACCCACTCATCAATACTGGGAGGATCGTCTGATTCGGTGTAACGAATTCCCAAGCCACCCCCGACATTTAACTCTTTGACGGGCAATCCATTGGTGGCTGCTTTTTTAAACCACTCCACCAAAACCCCTGCGAGATCGTGATGGGGTTGGCGCTCAAAGATTTGGGAACCGATATGGGCGTGCAACCCGATACAATCTAAAGTTGACTGCTGGCTGATAAAAGCAAAGACTTCCTCTAATTGGTTAGGATCGAAGCCAAATTTGCTATCGAGGTGTCCGGTGCGGATGTATTCGTGAGTGTGACATTCAATGCCAGGGGTGAACCGCAGCATGATCCGGATTTTGGATTTTGGATGATTAGAGGGGTTAACCTCTGATTCCTTAGGCGTTTGTCCCGATTCCAAAGCCGCGAGGGTGCGTAGCTCTAACCAGTTGTCTACTACAACCGTGCAGCCGGTTTCAACCGCTAGAGTCAGTTCTTCACGGGATTTGTTATTGCCGTGAAAATAAATTTTGTCGGGACTGACGCCAGCTTGCAGCGCCGTGTAGAGTTCGCCGCCAGAGACGACATCGATCCCCAAGCCTTCACTCGCAGCGATCGCGCAAACGGCTAGACAACTCCAGGCTTTAGAAGCATACAGTACCTGAGATTCACCGCCATAATAGCGGCTTAAACCATCCCGATATTGACGACAAGCTGTCCGCAGCGTTTCTTCGTCCAAAATATAAAGGGGCGAACCAAATTGCTGCACGAGTTTCGTGACGTCACAACCACCAATTTCCAGGCAGTCGCGGCTGTTAACCCCAGATGTCAGGGGCAAAAGTTCCTGATTGGGTGAGCGATCTACACTGACGTGATGATTTGCGTCTGTACAGGTTGTAGGGGTAAGCGGTAAATATTGCCGTCCAGAATTTTGAACCCCGACTGGTTGAGTCGATAACATGATCTAATAGTTGTCCTTGGATGCTTAACAGGCGTGAATGCGTCTTGTTTTTCAGTCTACAATTGAAAACTGTGAATTTTTTGCAACTTCAGCCGCTGACAGCAGAGCAGCTCTTGGCGGTAGTGGAACTAGACCAACTGTGTTTTGGTCAACTCTGGACTCTAGACGGTTACAAGCGAGAGTTAGCAAGTCCCAATAGTGACTTGCTAGTTATAGAAGAATTTAGCGGCAAGGAACGAGAGGTAATCGGTCAATCCACTCAGTACGTGGGGGAAAACGCCGCCCCGACTGCATTGAGTCCGGAAGGAGATCCGCCTCTAGAGCGATCGCTCGTGGGCATCGGATGTCTCTGGGCAATCTTAGAGGAGGCGCACATTACGATTTTGGGAGTGCATCCCAACTATCGGGGTCAGGGCTTGGGGCAGGCACTGCTTTATGCCTTGCTCAAAAAAGCCTGGAAGCGCCGGTTGGAGTGGGCAACGCTGGAGGTGAGAGCATCGAATCGACCTGCCCAGTCTCTCTACGAGAAATTTGGGTTTCAGGAAGTTGGTAGGCGTCGGCGCTATTACAAAGATACGGGCGAAGATGCTTTGATTTTGTGGCGTAGCGGTCTTCAAGCACCCGAATTTCCGCAAACCTTAAGCGACTGGCATTCCTCAATTGGCGATCGCTTCCGTTACTCTCATCGGCAGTTCTTGGAAGCCGATGAAGTTAAAGGATAGAAGGTTGACGGTTATAAGGTTCGGTTATAAGGTTGTAGGGGACATGGTGGTTCAACTGGCGTTTTTTGCCAATGTGTCAATTTACTCACTTTTTTGCCCCGTCAATTTTCTAACTTTAGATAGTAGCGAGAGACTAGCGATCGCTGAGTTCTACCAACAAAGTCAGAAAAATCTTGCGGGATAGATTTCATCTATCTTCAATGTGACAGCCGGATAAAAACCCTATGCTAGAATCACCATTACAGGCACGCAGCAGGGGAAACGAAATCCGCCATGTTTGAACGCTTCACAGAAAAAGCCATTAAGGTAATCATGCTGGCCCAGGAAGAAGCTCGTCGCCTGGGACACAACTTCGTCGGTACGGAGCAGATCCTCCTGGGTCTAATTGGAGAAGGAACCGGCGTCGCCGCCAAAGTCCTGAAATCTATGGGCGTCAACCTCAAGGATGCTCGGATTGAGGTGGAAAAAATTATCGGTCGTGGTTCTGGCTTTGTGGCGGTAGAAATTCCGTTCACCCCCAGAGCCAAGCGCGTCCTGGAGTTATCTCTAGAAGAAGCTCGCCAACTAGGGCATAACTACATCGGGACGGAACACCTGCTACTGGGTCTGATCCGAGAAGGAGAAGGGGTTGCTGCCAGAGTGTTGGAAAACCTAGGGGTTGACCTCACGAAAGTGCGGACGCAAGTGATTAGAATGCTGGGAGAGACGGCAGAAGTCTCTGCGGGGCAAAGTAGCGGACGCACCAAGACCCCGACATTAGATGAGTTTGGCTCTAACCTGACCCAGATGGCATCAGAAGGCAAACTCGATCCAGTCGTCGGTCGGGCGAAAGAAATCGAACGGGTCATCCAAATCCTGGGACGCCGCACGAAGAACAACCCAGTGCTGATTGGGGAACCCGGAGTTGGTAAGACAGCGATCGCGGAAGGGTTGGCGAGTCGCATCGCAAACAACGATGTACCCGACATCCTGGAAGAAAAGCGCGTAGTCACACTAGATATTGGCTTGCTGGTAGCGGGCACCAAATACCGGGGTGAATTTGAAGAGCGCTTGAAAAAAATTATGGATGAAATCCGCTCAGCGGGGAATGTCATCCTAGTAATCGACGAAGTTCACACCCTGATTGGTGCAGGTGCCGCAGAAGGTGCCATCGACGCGGCAAACATCCTGAAACCCGCCTTGGCGAGAGGGGAATTGCAGTGCATCGGCGCAACCACGCTAGATGAGTACCGCAAGCACATCGAACGGGATGCCGCCCTAGAGCGTAGATTCCAGCCGGTGATGGTCGGTGAGCCGACGGTTGCCGAAACCATTGAGATTTTGTACGGGTTGCGCGAACGCTACGAGCAACACCACAAACTGAAAATCTCCGATACAGCCGTAGAAGCTGCTGCCAAGCTTTCAGATCGTTATATTTCCGACCGCTACTTGCCGGATAAAGCGATTGACCTGATTGATGAAGCCGGAAGCCGCGTGCGCCTGCTCAACTCTCAGTTGCCCCCCGCAGCGAAGGAATTGGATAAAGAACTGCGTCAGGTTCTCAAGGATAAGGATGACGCAGTCCGGAGTCAAGACTTCGACCGGGCAGGAGAATTGCGCGATCGCGAAATGGAAATCAAAGCCGAAATTCGCGCGATCGCTCAAAGCAAAAAGACCGAATCCGACAAACGCGATGATGTTTCCCCCGTCGTTACCGAGGAAGACATTGCCCACATTGTCGCCTCTTGGACTGGAGTGCCGGTGAACAAGCTCACCGAATCCGAATCCGAGAAGCTGCTGCACATGGAAGACACGCTGCATAATCGGCTGATCGGTCAAGAAGAAGCCGTCAAAGCAGTTTCCAGAGCCATTCGTCGGGCACGGGTCGGCTTAAAGAACCCCAACCGACCAATTGCCAGCTTTGTCTTCTCAGGGCCAACGGGTGTAGGTAAGACGGAACTCGCAAAGTCTTTGGCTACATACTTCTTCGGTTCGGAAGAAGCGATGATTCGCTTAGATATGTCCGAATACATGGAGCGCCACACGGTTTCCAAACTGATTGGTTCGCCTCCAGGCTATGTCGGTTACAACGAAGGCGGTCAGCTCACCGAAGCAGTGCGTCGTCGTCCTTACACCGTGGTGCTATTCGACGAAATCGAAAAAGCCCACCCGGATGTATTCAATATGCTGCTGCAAATCTTGGAAGACGGTCGCCTGACCGATGCCAAGGGACGCACGGTAGACTTCAAGAACACGCTGTTGATTCTTACCTCCAACATCGGTTCTAAGGTGATTGAGAAAGGTGGAACAGGGCTTGGCTTCTTCGATACCCAAGAGAACGAAGCAGAGGCACAATACACCCGCATTCGGTCGCTGGTGAACGAAGAACTGAAGCAATACTTCCGCCCAGAGTTCTTGAACCGTCTCGACGAGATCATCGTCTTCCGCCAATTGACGAAGGACGAGGTGAAGGAAATCGCCGACATCATGCTCAAAGAGGTGATCGGACGGTTGAGCGAACAGGGAATTATCTTAGAAGTCACGGAACGCTTCAAGGATCGTCTGGTGGAAGAAGGATACAACCCCAGCTATGGTGCCCGTCCGCTGCGTCGCGCCATCATGCGCCTGTTAGAAGATAGCTTGGCTGAAGAAATCCTCAGCGGTCGCGTCTCAGATGGAGACACGGCAATTGTGGATGTCGATGAAACCACGAAGGAAGTGAAAGTGCTGCAAGGTCAGAAGCGAGAATTGCTTCCCCAAGCGGCTGAAAGTTAAAGATTAAAAATTAAAAATGAATTTGTCATGATTCATTTTTAATTTTTAGTGTTATACGGTAGAGAAGCAATAGTTTCTCTACCGTTTTTGTATGTAGCGGGCGTTTGATTAGAGTATTGCCTAATTTCAAGAAAGATTAAAAATGAACAATAGGCTTCTTACAAAAATACCGAACTTTTAATTTTCAAACACAGATGAACTCAGATGTATAGCAACCGCCAAGATAGTTAGGACGTAGAGTAGAGATCACCTGTTGTCCTGAAGTTATTCAAGCTGCTCATGGCAAACCCCTATAGTTATGACCTGCGTCAGAAGGTGATCCAAGCGATCGAGTTAGACGGCATGAAGAAAAGTGAAGCCGCACAGGTGTTCCAAATTAGTCGCAATACGATTGACCTATGGCTGAAGCGGCGA
>NZ_JAMPKB010000108.1:0-13543 GCF_039961925.1 Trichocoleus sp. DQ-U1
ATCTTTCGCTCCTGGTTTCTGCCGTATTCTGGCACACACTTCCAGCCCATCCAAACCAGGTAACATCAAGTCGAGAATGATTAAATCTGGTTGTTGCTCCTGAAAAACTTGTAAAGCTCTCAGACCATCGCGACTCAGATGACAGGAAAACCCCTCTTTTTCTAAAGTTATTTGGATGAGTTTAGCAATTTCCGGTTCATCCTCAACAATCAAAATATCCATATTGCTCAAGAAACATATAAAGATAATAAAAAAATTCTTTCTATGTCATTTTAAATTCATCCATCTGGTGCAGAACCAGCAAATAATTCTGCAAGGATTGGATTCAGTGATGATAAACCATGAAACCTTAACTTACTCAATCCTAAGCTAAGTAATGTTAAACCAGTTCCTTCTGAGATTCTCAATACTTCGATAGTTCTAATGGTAATTCGGGGCTTTGATAGGCTCCAATCGATCGCGCTTCTTTCTCGTGCGAATACACCAAACTCAGACTCAGCAAGGATTTTAGCATATCATTTTGTAACTCGCTAGAGTTCAAACCGCTGTAGTGCAAATGGTGAAAACGCGCTACCGAACGTTAACATAGCCCCAGCGTTGGGCAATCAAAGACAAGGCTTCCGGGAGTTGAGAAGCTTGTAATATTGAGCTAAGCTACTTGGATAAGTTTAATATTTGCTTTAGCTATAGCGGTTACTTTTTGAATATTTGGTTTAGCCACAATGGTTACTTTCAGAACCCTGATAATTAAGAATTAAGGAATTTAATTTTTAATCTTTTGGACGCATTGCCTCTCGACCTAGCATCATCATTCCGGCAACGCCCAAACAGACAAACCAAATATACTGATACCAATATTCCCGCACCTGCTCAACAGGGCTAAGTTCTGGATGCAAGAGATACAGATAAAGCAGCAACAAAACCAGAAAAAGCGCCCCAAATCCCGAAAAAGTCAAACCAATTAGAATACGAGCTGGTTTCAATTCCTCATCGCTGATTTCATCCAAGTCAATCTCTGCCAGTTGGTTGAGAGATTCATCAGCCACCTCGGAAGCATCTTGCAAACTGATTGCCACTGGCGGCGGCAACACCGGCGACAGAGTTGCTAAGGTTTTGCGTCGCAGCAACCCTTCGGTGTCTCGCAGAAACTCCAAAGGTGTTAGCGTCGCAGCTCCGAAGGCGCTTCGCTCTAGTGGTTCAGCAAATTCAGTTGCTTCGGGCATTGAGGTTGCAGTAACTTCTGGTTCAAAATCCATCGCTTATTTCAATCCCTAATCGGAATTATAAACTTATGCCGACGCCTAACATTCTTTTAACCTGAAACCCTTTGTCATGTCACATCAAATTTGTCAGATTTTGTAGAAACTGCCTCGCGCTGCCAAGCCGCCGAGACAGTTTCTAGGAAACAATCAAAGTGGTGAATTTTCTAAACTTAGACGACACCGATGCAAGGAATAAAGTAGCCCACCCTATCCCCTAAAAGCCCAATTTTTCCAACACTGGATGAGTCGAGACAATGTGTCTATCCAAACCGAGCTGCTTCGGGCTAATCCCCAGCGCCAGAGAAATTAACTGGGGTAAATGCAGCACTGGCAAACCTAACTTATGCCCGATCGTTTTTTCAACCTCCGGTTGACGAGAGTCGAGATTTAGATGGCACAGGGGACAAGGCGTCACCATACAATCAGCACCTGCATCGAGGGCTTCTTGAATGTGCGACCCAGCCATCTTGAAAGATTGCGTGGTGGCATAGCTGGAAAGAGGCCATCCGCAACACTGGGTGCGTCCTCGGTAGTAAACTGGCGTCGCCCCTACTGCCCGAAACACATTTTCCATCGATTCGGGTTGGAGAGGGTCGTCATAGGGGATATGAGTTTGGGCGCGGAGCAAATAGCAGCCATAAAATGCCGCACACTTCAAGCCAGCCAGTTTGCGGCTAACTCGATTTTGCAACTCCTCTAGTCCATAATCGGCGACTAATGCCCAAAGTAGATGTTTGACTTCTGTAGTGCCTTGATAAGGAGAACAGCCTTCTTTCTTCAGTAAGCCATTCACCTGCTCTATATAAGCCGGGTTTGATTGTTGGGAGTCCTTCAAACGCTCATCCACATGACCAATGACGCCCTGGCAGGTACTGCAATGGGTTAACAACGGCAGATTCAGTTCTTCTGCTAGAGCAATATTGCGAGCGTTTACCGTATCTTCTAGCAGTTGAGAATCTTCTTTGTAGGTACCAGAACCACAACAAGCAGCTTTTTTTAACTCAATCAGTTCGATGCCCAGAGCTTGGGTGAGGGCTGCTGTAGACTGGTAAAGCTCCCGGCAAGCGCCTTGAGCAACGCAGCCGGGAAAGTAAGCATATTTAAGAGTCGGGGATGCCATATTTTGACGAAAGACCAAAGGCAATTCAGAAGGACTGAGAATTTCAGGACTGTTAGCGTAGTGGGGCGTTAGCGCGGACTGAGCAGAGGAATGTCAGGAATCAGGAGGAGCAAAAAAATTACTTTTTTCTTTTTTTCACTCAGTCCGCACTTTCACGCCTCTACGCTAACAGTTCTCAGCACTCCCTTTACCCCTATCATCGCTTGTCCATCCCATACTGGGGGTAACTGGTGACATTCGTTTAAGTTTCAATAGAACAGTGCCACTTGGAGAAGCGACTATCTAGCGTTTTTGTTGTCCCCTCTTTCAGATAAGATGAAGAGATGCTTAGAACCGTATAACCCTAAGAACATAGCTTGAGGGAATGGGTAGAGGATCAATATGAGCCAAGAGGAAATTTTTGCAAGAGTCAAGAAGATTGTGGCGGAACAACTGGAGGTTGCACCCGATGAAGTCACGCCACAAGCTAACTTTGCTAACGATCTGGGAGCGGATTCCCTCGATACGGTTGAACTCGTAATGGCATTGGAAGAAGAGTTTGATATCGAAATTCCAGACGAGGCAGCTGAGCAAATTGCCACCGTTCAAGCCGTTGTGGACTACATCAGTGGCAAAGTGGCGGCTTCGGCATAAATAATCGTGCTGAATGCTGTAGGGGCGGGTAAAGAAGAATTTTCTTCGGGCGCGTTAATTAAAACTAATTAAAACTCGGTGCAAAACTCGCCCACAGGGAAGTCCTAAGTTGAAAATAAAAATAGATACTTAGTTCTGAGTCTTCTTTCCTCGGTCCTATTACTGTTTTGCGTTTTGGGTGCAAAACCCATCTATTACTGGCATAATGACAAATTTTGAACGGAAGCGCGTTGTTGTAACAGGTCTCGGCGCGATTACACCGATAGGCAACACTTTGACAGATTATTGGTCAGGGTTGTTGAGCGGCACAAATGGCATTGGTCCGATTACATTGTTCGATCCTTCCCGGCATGATTGTCGCATCGCTGGTGAAGTCAAGGGATTTGACCCCCACACATACCTGGAGCGTAAGGAAGCAAAGCGGATGGATCGCTTTGCTCAATTTGCGGTAGCTGCGAGCAAGCAGGCGATCGCAGACTCTCAATTTGTCATTAATGAGCTGAACGCAGAACAAGTCGGCGTCATCATTGGCAGCGGGGTGGGCGGTCTTAAAGTGTTGGAAGACCAGCAAGAAATCTACTTGAGTCGTGGTCCCGACCGCTGTAGCCCGTTTATGATTCCCATGATGATTGCCAACATGGCAGCGGGTTTAACGGCAATCCACACGGGTGCCAAAGGGCCAAACTCTTGCCCGGTGACAGCCTGTGCCTCTGGCTCTAACGCGGTGGGAGATGCCTTTCGCCTGATTCAAGGGGGATATGCCCAAGCGATGATTTGTGGTGGCAGCGAAGCCGCCGTGACACCTTTATCGTTGGCTGGATTTTCTTCAGCACGGGCACTTTCGACGCGCAATGACGACCCAGCTCATGCTTGTCGTCCTTTTGATCGCGATCGCGATGGCTTTGTCATGGGCGAAGGCGCTGGCATTTTAGTTTTGGAAGAATTGGAACACGCCTTGAGCCGTGGCGCTCGGATTTATGCGGAAATTGTTGGCTACGGCATGACTTGCGATGCCTACCATATGACTGCACCCGTTCCAGGTGGTGAAGGAGCTAGCAGAGCCATGCAGCTAGCTTTGAAAGATGCAGGATTGGCTCCCGATCGAGTTAGCTACGTCAATGCTCATGGAACCAGCACACCAGCCAACGATGTGACTGAGACAGCAGCGATCAAAAAAGCTTTAGGTGAGAGTGTCGCCTACAAAGTGGCGGTTAGCTCCACCAAATCGATGACGGGGCACCTCCTAGGAGGTTCTGGCGGGATTGAAGCAGTTGCTACGGTAATGGCGATCGCCCAAGACCAGATTCCTCCCACGATCAACCTGGAAAACCCCGATCCGGGTTGTGACCTGGATTATGTACCCAACAAAAGTCGCTCTCAAACCGTCGAGGTGGCGCTGTCGAACTCTTTCGGGTTTGGCGGTCACAACGTGACACTCGCATTTAAAAAGTACAGATAGGGGCGATAAAAATATCAGCGGGTCGGGTGAGGGGAAAAAAATTTAATCCTTCACCCTTTATAATTTATCCTGTTTCTCACAAAGTATGGGATCTCCCATTCCGAATCGACATGGGGGTAAGCAAGACCACCTATTTCGATGGAATGGCGATCCCTTAATACTGCCCACGACTTGCCCATCCATCCGGCTAATGGGATGATCGGTTAATGGGTGCTTAGGGCGATCCAGAGCATTCAACTTCCCGCTCAGCCAATTAGCGTGCTAAACCGTCGTTAAGTAGAAGAGATTATGGCCGTTGCAACCCAATCACTCGAAGAACTTTGTATTAACTCCGTCCGCTTTCTGGCGATTGACGCCGTAGAGAAGGCAAAATCAGGGCATCCAGGGCTACCGATGGGCGCGGCTCCAATGGCATTTGTGCTTTGGGATCGCTTTATGCGGTATAACCCAAAAAATCCCAAATGGTTCAATCGCGATCGCTTCGTCCTCTCTGCCGGTCACGGCTCCATGTTACAGTACGCCTTACTGTATTTAACTGGTTACGAAGATTTAACGATTGAAGACCTCAAGCAGTTCCGGCAGTGGGAATCAAAAACTCCCGGTCACCCGGAA
The DNA here is from genome assembly GCF_039961925.1 of Trichocoleus sp. DQ-U1. NCBI lineage: Bacteria > Bacillati > Cyanobacteriota > Cyanophyceae > Leptolyngbyales > Trichocoleusaceae > Trichocoleus > Trichocoleus sp. DQ-U1. The sequence goes on from NZ_JAMPKB010000108.1 coordinate 5,087, forward strand.
AACTTCATGACTCGAGGCGTAGAAGTCACTACAGGTCCCCTCGGTCAAGGAATTTCTAACGCTGTAGGCTTAGCAATGGCTGAAGCTCACCTAGCAGCTAAATTTAACAAGCCCGATCATACGATCGTAGACCACTACACTTATGTGATTTTGGGTGATGGTTGCAACCAAGAAGGCGTCTCTGCCGAAGCTTGTTCCCTAGCCGGACACCTGGGGCTGGGCAAACTGATTGCCCTGTACGATGACAACAAAATCACCATCGACGGTCACACCGATTTATCGTTCACCGAAGATGTCGGCAAGCGCTATGAAGCCTACGGCTGGCACGTCCTAACGGTAGAAGACGGCAACACCGACCTAGAGGCAATTCACAAAGCAATTGAAGCCGCTAAAGCTGTTACTGATAAGCCTTCATTAATTAAAGTTGCCACTACGATTGGTTACGGTTCTCCCAATAAAGCCAACACCCACGGCGTACATGGTTCTGCCTTGGGTGGCGATGAAGTGAAAGCAACTCGCGAGCATCTGGGTTGGGAATACGAGCCTTTTGAAGTTCCAGAAGATGCCCTCAACCATTGGCGCAAGGCAATCGAGCGCGGCGCTAAGTATGAGGAAGAGTGGAACAAAAACTGGGAAAATTACAAAGCCAAATACGAAGAGGAAGCTGCTGAATTAGAACGGCTGATTAGCAACAAACTGCCAGAAGGTTGGGATAAAGTTCTCCCCACCTACACCCCAGAAGACAAAGCAGATGCTACCCGCAATCACTCTGGCAAATGCTTGAATTCTCTAGCTGGAATTTTACCCGAACTCTTGGGTGGTTCAGCTGACTTGGCTGGTTCCTGCATGACCTTAATCAAGAGTTCTGGCGACTTCCTCAAAGGTCACTACGAAAATCGCAACCTGCGCTTTGGCGTCCGCGAACACGGTATGGGAGCGATTTGTAATGGCATTGCCCTGCACGGCACAGGTTTGATTCCCTATGGGGCAACCTTCTTAGTCTTTGCTGACTATATGCGGGCAGCGATTCGTCTCTCAGCTCTTTCCCATGCGGGCGTGATCTGGGTAATGACCCACGACTCAATCCAGTTAGGTGAAGATGGCCCTACTCACCAACCTGTGGAAACGATTGCCTCCCTACGGGCTATTCCCCAGCTAACGGTAATGCGTCCTGCTGATGGAAACGAAACCTCTGGTTGTTATAAAGTGGCGATTGAGGCAGCTAACCAGCATCGTCCGACCCTTCTGGCGCTGTCTCGTTTAGCACAGCCCAACTTGGCTGGCACTTCGATTGAAGGCACCACTAAGGGTGGTTACATCCTTTCCGATAGCGATGGCACGCCTGAGATTATCTTGATTGGCAACGGAAGCGAACTGCAACTTTGCGCCAAGGCAGCAGACCAGTTGCGCGGTGAAGGGAAGAAAGTCCGTGTCGTTTCCCTGCCCAGCTGGGAGTTGTTCGACGAGCAGGATGAAGCTTACCGGGAATCTGTATTACCCAAGGCTGTCACTAAGCGCCTAGCTGTAGAAGCCGCTTCTAGTTTCGGCTGGTGCCGTTACCTCGGAAATGAAGGCGCGATGATTAGCATTGACCGCTTTGGCGTTTCTGCTCCAGGGCCAGTTGCTCTAGAGAAGTTCGGCTTCAATGTTGATAACGTAGTCGCGAAGGCGAAGGCTCTGTTGGGCTAATAGCTAGGAAATAGTCTCTTGTAGGGTGGGCTGAAAAGTCCCCCCTTTTTTATTCACATCTGAGTTAAGTAGGGGTAGGCAATGCCAGAACCTCATCCTAATCCCTACCTGCTCTTGGCAAGGAAAGCTGGAGCCGCAGGCTCTATCAGGGTAGGGTTGCGCTTAATGGCAGGGAATCAGGCGGATTTAACATGGCATTGTCACTTCGATTGATTCCCATCTTCAACTTCAGGAAAAAAAATTTCAATTTGATTGTGTGTGCCGGTTGAAGAATTGTCTACTGCTAGAGGCAGTAGTTGTTTGGACTTCAAAGCGCGCTCGCTCGTTTTTCCCCAAGCCGCAAGTGTTGATACAGCAAGGAGTAGCCAACTACATCGGCTAAAAAAGAACACAGAAATAGCATCAGGGTAGAAAGTCGGCTAAGAGAGTGACACAACAACGATTGTGGGCTATGCGAAAGTTTTTTATTTTAAGTAAGTACCGCAACAAGAACACGCTGCTCGCTCAATCCGAGCGATTTAGGCGTAAATCGAGCAAATATTGAAAATAAAGAGCGAAAGTCATGCAAAAAGACCTGAACTACCCAATGATGGCGATTGTTAACGATTTAGATGCTCTGATGACCGAAATAGATGAAAATCCACAACTCTCTTCATGGGTCGTTCGTCTGGTACTCAAATCAATTAAAGAAAAAGCCAAGAGAATGGCTACCGAGACAGCGCCTCAATCAATTTATTTGAATCAGCCTCCTTATCTCGATGCTTTTACCAACTCATCCACACTCAACACCTCACAAATCAAAGTATTACGGCAGCTACGGTAGATTGTATACGGCGTGCGATCGCATCGCATCTGTCATTCACCCAGCTTTTCTAACTGCAAAGGCACGTAATACTCGGAAGATATTAGAAAAATCATCTGTCCACAGAGGCGCTGATTTTGTTTCCGGGATGGGTTGCCAGCGCGAATCACTGACGAGATTGCCCAAATCTTTTTGATTACGAGCAAATAGCACCCAGTGAGAAGGAGATTTCCCGATTTCCCGCTCAGATTCAGAAATATCTGCTTCTCTCTGCCTCAGCGTAGACAATCCTAAATCCTGAGCTAAAGCGCCCAAAACCGGCTCAAGATTCAGGAATCGATTAGAAATGTTAATGACAATTAACCCTTCTTTAGCTAACTTACTCAAGTAAAGCTGAATGGCTTCCTTTGTTATTAGGTGGATGGGGACTGAATCCGAGCTGAAAGCATCCATGAAAATCAGGTCATAGCGATTATCTGGAACTTCAGTAAATCGCAACCGGGCATCCCCTAAAACCACGGATAATGGTGCTTTTGAATTCTGTAAAAAGGTGAAGTAACGAGTGTCACGAGCTAACCTTTCAATAGTCGGATCGATTTCATAAAAAGTCCATTGTTGCCCCAATTCTGAGTACGCAGCTAGCGTCCCAATTCCCAACCCTAGCACCGCAACATTTTTTGGAGGTTTTGTTTGATTCAAAGAGCTAAATAATTGCCCAATGGGACCAGTAGGATAAAAATAAGTTAAAGGTTCATTGTGCCGTTTTGGGTCGAGACTTTGTTTCCCATGCAGGATCGTTCCATGCAGAAGGCTATGATAGCTGCCGCGCCTATCATCTAAAACCCGATAGACGCCAAAAAAGCTGCGTTCGGTATCGAGAATACCACCGAGAGTTCCTATCGAAAACTGGCTAATTAAAACAACCAAAACTAAGCCTAAACAAAACCGAATTGGATGTAGCTTAAAGGCGTAAAAAATGCCAGCTAGGATGCTAAAACCGATAAGGTCGCCTATCAGGTTATTCGTAAAATTCTTGCCAGTAAAACCAACCAGCAAAGTGCCGATTAAAAGACCTAAACTGATGGGAAAAGTTAAACGTCGCTGTAGGTTAGATAGGGGATCGTCTGCCTCCTTAGAAGTTTGCATAAGGAGGAGACAAAGTACCATAATCAGAGGATACTCCAGGACAGATTGAAATAAAAGCGGAGCCGCGATTGCATTAAATAATCCGCCGAGGACACCCCCGACAGAAATCCACAGATAAAAATTAGTGAGATACTGCGTACTGGGACGACTTCGAGCTAATTTTCCATGAAAAACACAAGCCGCCACAAAAAATCCTGCCAAATGTAAGGGAAATAATACCCATATTGGCTGCATCACCTGAATTAAAAATAAAATTATTAGTATAGTCAACCATAAAGGTAAAATTGCCACTAAAACTTTATGAGGCAAAAGTGGTTTACGGGCAAAAGTTAAAATAAATGTTAATAGATAAATCGCTAAAGGAATTGCCCACAAAAGCGGAATTGCTGCAATGTCTGTCGTTAGATAAGTGGTAACTCCTAGAAGTAAACTAGAGGGTAAAAATGACAGGAATACCCATTGTGCTTGCTGCCGAATTGTGGGAGTTTCTTCTGTAAGCTCGGATTTATTGCCTACATTAGTATCCCCAGCAACATTTTGAATAAACCCAGCGTTACCCGCTTGTAAACCGTTGAAATTTTCAGGCGATCGCCATAGGCATACTGCACATCCTAGAGTTAGCAAAACTAATAATCCGTAACCGATTGTCCATAGCCAACTTTGGCGTGTAAGCGAAAAATTTGGTTCAATTAAGATGGGGTAGCTGAGAACTCCTAACATACTGCCTAGGTTACTCGCAGTATAGAGGAAATAAGGATCGGAACTCGCTGGGTGTCCTGTCTCAGCAAACCACTTTTGCACTAAAGGCGCACTGGTAGCAACCACAAAAAAGGGAAATCCGACACAGAAAAGCAGCAAAAATAACAGCCAAGGGATAGGATTGGCATCATGAGGAGGAATCCAATTCTTAGCAGGAGTAACGGGTAAAAAGGCTATTGGTAATAGCAGAAAAATAGTGTGAATAACAGCTTGGTGGCGAACCCCAAACCAACTCGTTGTGATGTGGGAATAGCCATAACCTAGTAATAAAATTGCTTGGAAAAAGAATAGGCAAGTGTTCCATACTGATGGAGATCCGCCTAATAAAGGCAGAATCATCTTGGCAACCATCAATTGTACCCAGAAAAGGAGGAAAGCACTAACAAAAAGGGTGAAAGAAAAAAGAATAATCAAAAGCACTGCTCCTTTGGTAGATAGCTGAGGCTTACATTAATTATATTTGCAACAGCCCACAATGCAATTCAGTTTGTATAGCTAATTAAAAAAATCCAGTTTTTATTCTATTAATTCGTTTAATCTTGACTTATTTTTTTTAATGTATACTTATGTCAAATTCAGCTTCCATTTTTGGCCGATTCCCCACTTTTTCTCAAAGGTAAAATCAGTCAATTCGTTGTGATTTGGCACCAACTCATAACTGATGCAGATATCGTCTTGGCGCGTCGGTTCAACTAGCGATCGCGCTCTATCCCTTCATCCCTCACTCCGCGCATCCCTCAAGCCTTCTAGGAAACCGCGTTGAGCATGCGATCGCATATTCTCCTCGCTCAACTCCATTAAACACACCAATTCATGTCCTTTGTAATATTCCGGATTCCGTTCTAAAAAGTAGCGTACATCCGGTTTATGCTGAAATCCTTCTTTAATCTCTGCCCAGCTTCCTCGCAAATGCCCTAACGATGCAGGAAAGCGAATTAACCCACTTGCAGGATCGTAGTTAGCTCCAAATTTTGTTTTAGCTAGGTAATCCATCAACGCCTGATAATTTGCTGGCGTTGGATATCGCCAAGTTGGATAAAAACGTTGGGCAAATACTGACAAGTAGCGATACGTCCGGTATCCCTTAACAATTAGAAACCAATATAAAGGTTTCTCTATTGCTTCGCCTTTAATTTTGCCAGCCAGACGACACCACGCCAATGGCAGAGTTTGTTCTCCCCAATATTGATGATGGATAATCGTATCGCCGGAGAAAATAGCGCGTTGCGGCTTTCCCTCAAATTCAAACGAAAGAATTGCTAGGGTGGAAAACCCCTGAAGTTTTTCCTCTTCATTCCACAGCAGGATTATATAATCTTTGTTACTCAAATCCTGTTGAAAAATTTCCCAACTGCTGCCATCGTAATACTGGGTATATAAGTCATACATCAACCGGATTAGGTAATCTTGGATTTTTGGTTTAGGGACGACTTCAGCTTTTAAACGGTTCATAGAGAGAGTAATGAGCCAATACAAACTGCTACATAGTCAGTCCATCATAACAGTCCAATTTCTGAGTAGGGTCTAAAAAGGCTTGCTACCATGTAAACGCTTCCTAAAGCTGTCAGAACAGGATTTAGCTAAATTGAGTCAAGTAAATTTCAATCAAAAACATCCAATTCTAGATTTTAAAGTTAGCGATCGCTGTCTGCTCAAGCCGGGTTTCAATTTTTACTGCGATTGCCCATCATCGCGGGTAGAGAGTGAATGACGCAACAAATACCAAAACACAGCTAAATTTACCAAAAAAACTGCTAGCTTTAGTAGCGATATTCTGCGGAATAGCTCAAAAAATTCAGGTGGAATACTAATCCCTACCAGTACCAAAACTAATATTTTTGCCCAACCTTTTTGATACCAAAGACCGATTCCCTCAATCGCAGTTAAAATCGCGTAGAGTCCAACAGCTATGCTGGTAAACTGCAAAGTTTTAGGGTTAAAATTTAAAATCTTGTCCAGAGTCCATTTAATAATGTCTAATTTACCTTCTAAAGCACAAGATTCTGAAAAATCAACCAAAAGCTGATGTTCTTTGACTGTTAATCCTAAAGCGATCGCAATCACCGCAAGCAGTAAAGCACTGAAGATTTTGTAAATAACGATTGCCACTAAACCCGGTGGGCGCTTAGTAATATTTTTCACATGAATGACCCGTGATTTTGGTGAATGAGTCAGCCGCTTCTGGAACACCCGAACAATTAGGCACTCGCTTACGTTTGATCGTATGCGGGCGAGTGGGGCAAAGCTGCTCCTTTGAGAGGTATTCCAAAAAGTAGATATCTCCTCTCCAGCCCCAAGAATTTTCATTAGAGTGCAACATCAACGTCACAAGCACGTCACATGAGATGTCTAAATTAAGAGATGTAGAGATGTTAAACCAAGCATCTATACAGGCAAATTTACATAGCGTTTTCACGCGGACGCACTTGGTAAACCAGCGGATAACAGAGTTGTCTTCGCCAGAGCCAAGCGTACAGAATTTTAACTTCCTTGTCGCAGGTGTCAACAATGAAAAGCAAACAGCAAGATAGCGATTATAATTCCAGGCAACCCAACCAGAAAGGATTTGACGCTTCGGCACCTAAACCCTGGCAAAAGGCAGCCACCTATGTATCGCTGGTGCTGCTGGGAGCTGGTGTCACCTTCTCAGGCGGCTATCTGGGGTCAAATACCCTGCTGTCCTCCAAGGAGTCTACTTCTAAAGTGTCTCTAACCCCAGGCGTTGCGGTTGCTCAGGCACAACTACCACTTAGCACAGACACTAACTTTGTTACAGAAGTTGTGGACAAGGTGGGACCAGCAGTGGTGCGGATTAATTCTTCCCGCACGGTGACACAACAACTCCCTGACGCTTTCAATGACCCCCTCTTCCGCAGGTTCTTTGGCGCTGAGTTGCCGACTGGCCCACAAGAGCGAGTGGAACGGGGTACGGGATCGGGCTTTATTATCAATACGGATGGTCAAATTCTCACCAATGCCCATGTAGTCGCTGGTGCCGACACTGTAAACGTCATTCTCAAGGATGGGCGCACCTTTACAGGTAAGGTGATGGGTACAGATCCGGTAACAGATGTCGCCATCGTTAAAATTCAGGCGGATAATCTGCCGACGGTGCGTTTGGGTGATTCAGATCGGCTGAGACCTGGGGAATGGGCGATCGCTATCGGCAACCCCTTGGGTCTAGATAATACCGTCACAACAGGGATTATTAGTGCCACTGGACGCTCTAGCTCTCAAGTTGGCGTTCCCGATAAGCGGGTAAACTTTATCCAAACAGATGCGGCGATTAATCCGGGTAACTCAGGCGGGCCACTGCTGAACGCCAAAGGTGAAGTGGTTGGGATGAATACAGCGATTATCCGGGGTGCCCAAGGATTAGGCTTTGCGATTCCTATCAATACCGCTCAACGCATTGGCAATCAGCTGGCGACGACTGGCAACGTGCAACATCCTTATCTGGGCATCCAGATGGTGAAACTCACGCCTGAAGTCAAACAGCAAATCAATGAAGATTCCAACAGTCGCGTGAATATCAATGCGGATCGAGGCATTCTTGTCGTCAGAGTCATGAGAAACTCCCCTGCTGCCAATGCAGGGTTACGCACGGGAGATGTTATCCAAAAAATCAACGGTCAATTGGTCACAGACACAGACACAGTACAACAGCAAGTAGAAAGGAGCCAGGTGGGCAGTAGTTTACAGATGGAGGTGCTTCGGAATGGGCAAACGATTAACCTACCTGTAACCACTGCGGCTCTCCCGACCCAGAGCGAGTAGTGTGTTAATAGCTTTCTCAATCAGTCAGTAAGACAAGGTTTCTGAGGATGGGTATTTTGCCCATCCTTTTTGTATGTATAGCAATCGCCAAGGTAATTAGGACGACAAGCATAAGACATGCTCGATTGCATCTCGCAAACAATTAAACTGGTCGAGTTGTTTGCGGATGCGGCTCTTGAGCCAAGACCAGCAGTTCTCAATTTTGTTGAGGTCGGGGGAGTAAGGTGGTAAATACCAAAGTTGAGCACCAGCCGCTCGAATCAACTGCTCAATCCGCCCGCCCT
>NZ_JAMPKB010000109.1:0-13201 GCF_039961925.1 Trichocoleus sp. DQ-U1
TCCAGTTTGCTAAAGGTCATGAGACGGTCGAGCGCTGCCAGCAATGGAGCTACTGTACTGGTTATTCTTTGGATTAGCTAGACCCTACCTATAGCGGACTTGCGTAAGTCCTGTATAATCCAGTTTGCAACCTCTACTCCAAGAACAGGGGCTTCATATCAACATTTCTTGGTGCAAGATGTAAGTTGACTCAAATACAAAACCTAACCCTCTTCCCTGCTAGGGAAGGAGGAATGTGTCGCTACTATCACCATGCCGAAAGAGCGATCGCTTGAAATTCAGCCTCACCGTACAATATTAGCGACGGTGGAACTCGACGACATCGCGTTTAATCGTGACATCGTAATTACCAAAGAAGTCGTGTCCTAACAATCCCATATCTTGTTCGGGACCAGCGATCGCAACTAGCACTTTGTTAGCGACAGCACCATCCACAGCAATCGATTGCACATAGCCGACGGGAAACTCGACTCCCACCGCACTCGCCGTATCAGCTTTAACAGTCTTCACCGGCACCACTCGCAATGCTGATGCCATCCGGCGGGTAATCATCGTGCCGCTAGCCCCGGTGTCTACAATCATCTCAAAAGTCTGCCCGCCATTAAACATGACATCAATGACGGGTGTGCCACCGGCGCGGCGTTTGATTCTGGCTTGAAAGACTCGTTTGTTCGCCTCATCGGTGCCGCAGAGACTCCCCAAGTCTATCGTTCTGCCCCCCGGTGCTACCATGAAGCAAGCCGCGTCCTGAGCCTTAGCCGCCTCTGGCACCCCCGCCACGGCTGCGTAGGAAACCAGCCCAGTTAGAGAAACTACCACGGTTAAAAATCGTTTCATCTTGCTTTCCTGTCTCATTAATTGAGCGCCCCGCAGATTGATTATTGCTCAATTCGTTAATTTCTGATGGCTGCTGAATGGTGTTACAACTCTGGCTTATGGCAAGTGCTTTTGTCGAGGGCGATCGCGCAGCTTATGAGCTTCTAGTCCGCCTCCCCTGTAGAAACGCGATTAATCGCGTCTCTACTAATGAAAAATACGGTTTAAGCTCTCTAGAGGAGTGGTACTTTATCTAGATTTGTGAAACACTCGAAACGCTGAAATATTTAAGATCACTCCTAGAGTAAGCTTTAGAGCTGACGCTGGAACGATTCCAGCCAGCATTCCTCCGATAATTGCTCCAATGACTGACCCGATACTCATGGGAGTAATCGTATTTTTCAGCGGAGAGCGATCGCGGAATGCTCCCCGGCTGGCGTATTGAATCAACCCGACTAACACAGTTGGAAAACTGATGAGCAAACTCGCGGTTCCTGCCGTCTTCATATCTACACCGAAGGCAAAAACGAGTGTGGGGATGATAATTTCACCCCCAGCTACCCCCAATAGACTGCTAACCAGCCCAATCGCCAAACCAAACAGAATTCCGGCTAAAATACGCCAAGTTAAGGCAGCAGGTAAGAGAGCGGGTATCTGCTGAGGTAGAAAGCTCTCAACAATTAGAGCAATTCCAACTCCGACTAGCAGCACTAAGATAGTTCGCTCAAGCTGTTCATTTGACAGCCGTCCTGCCAAAGCTACCCCCAAAAAAGCTGTGATAATCGCTCCAGCAATCAAGGACAGCACCACAGGCAATAAAGGTAGCACTGAATCGAACGAGAGTGTTTTACCTCGAATTGCTAGGGATGCGGCAATTGTAATTAAGCTAACAGCCAAATTCAGCGGGACAGCCTGACGGACTGAATAGCCCAGCACACCAGCCAACACAGGTAATCGAAACTCCGCACCTCCTAAACCAATTAGCCCTCCCAGTGCCCCAATAGGTACAGCATAGAGAAATGCAAGTTGGGGATGATGTCGGACAAGAGAACTTCGATTTGTCTCTACAACGGGTGCGTTGGGCTTCTCCATCGGTTTTTCCCTACAACTCTTTCACTCAGATTAGTTGAAAGATAAGGGTTCAAGCGATTGGGCAAGTACAACTAACTTACTTTTACTGACCTTCTAAATCTGGCAGCGTAAGTTGAGCAAGGGGGATCTCTCAACCTAGGCACCAGCTAACACAAAATCTCGCCTTTGACTCGCCTTAGAAAGTATCCTGAAGAAGTGTTTCACCTCGCCGGTATATTTCACGAGCGTAGTCAGTCCAAGCTCCTTGTCCCCAGTAACGAAAACAGCTTGTTTGAAGCAAAAGATTATTCATCAGTGCCTCTCGATAGCTAGATTGTTGGGTAACAGATTCCCCAGCAGGACTCTGGCTTGATTCTGCTTCCCCTTGGAGCAATCGGTCGATTTTATCGTGAAATAAAGCACTGAGTTTATTCATCGGAGTCAAGACATTTTCATATCCCTTGACCCAACTCAGGTGATTCGTCCAAGAAGCGCCATCCATGTGAAAGTTTGGATTAATCTGCTTCAATTCTGCAATCGCATTGGCAACCGCTTCTGGAGTACAATTTTCGGCGGTTACTCGCTCCCAAATTTGGTGTTGACCAATTGCTTGACAAGTTGGGTAATCTTCGGGCGTACAACCTGCGGCTTCTATGAGTTCCAAGTATTCTGTACCTGTCATTCCGACAACGCCTGTTTTTCCTCCGCCTTCATTTGCCATTTGATACCAGGCTTGGTTGAAGGCGCTAGGAAATTCATTCATCATCACGCCGCCATTTTCACCATCTCCAATCTGGGTAACAATGGGGGGTACCGAAACTTTACCTAATTGCTGCCGAGATAAGGTTTTAGCTTCGTAATAAGGCTGCATTTGCGCCACTAATTTTGTATCGGAACCTTGAGTCTTAATTAGTGCCGTAATACTAATCGTTTCGCCATTAGAATTTCGCGCAACCAAGCGGTGAGGTAAATGCTTATAGGACAAAGATTGACCCGTTAGCGTTTCAACAGAATGTTCTTGAACCATTAACCAACGGTATCCACATTCTTTCAGCGCTTTTACAAATTCAAACAGGGTATCTGGGTGATTGGGAAGGTGCATTTCTGGAGGAGAAAATCCTTTCACTCGCGCCAGTGCATCCCATCCAAAAATGGCTGCAAAATGATGTTGCCATGCTTGAATATGTAATTTGATATCGGGAATCGGGGTAGAAGGAACAACCGCATGACTCCACATTGTCCCCAGCCATTCTACATAAGGCTGGTAAGTGGGGTTACAGGTGATGCGCTTGAGATTTTCTAAGATGTCTCCTCGTCCCATTTGTCGCAGTCCCCAAAAGAGATTCCCGGAGAAATCTAGCATGACGCGGGGATTGCAACCATTTGCAACCAATTCGGGAATAAAATCTGCCATCCGGCTATAACAATAGGCAAATGGCCCTGCATTATGGTTGTCTCCTTCGTAGGGATGCTCAAACATATATTGCAGGTTGCTCTGGAGTTCGCCATTCGCCCCAGCGGGGATGGTAGGCTGGTGCATATGGAGCGCGATCGCAAATCCAGCCGTTACATCTTCTAACCGAATATTCGTAGTAGGTAAAAATACAGGGTTATCCTGGTTTACGACAGCACTAACTTCTTTTTCCCATCCGGAAATGTTAGGCAATCCATCAATTACTTCGGATAAAACGGAAAGCGTCGTTTTAGGAGATGAGGAAACCATTACAGATTGCTCTAATATTAGATGAATTTATTTAATTATTATATAAAGGATTAGTCAAATAATTATATTGTCTTTGGTACTGTAAATAGTCAAAAAGAAATTTCTTCAACCATTTACAGTACCAAAAACTATCCAAAAATCGCACTAAGATAAGGCGCGGTAAGGGAGTCGATGCTGAAAGCGATCGCTTTCAGATTGCTTTAACCTTTGGTTCGGCGAACATGATCGGAAATTCGCTGCTTGCGTTCCTCTGAGTTTCTAGGAGATGGCTTGATAAAATCCCCCGAACTCCGGGATAAATGTTCCATAATTCGCTTCTTGCGGTCATCTGCACTTGCCATAATTTACCTACTAAGTAAAAGTGTTATTGTGGGCTTTATTCTCTATTATTACTAATAATTTTTAAATCCGCATCCCGCTAAGGGGTTAAAAGTCTTATTACCCGTTTTTCGTTTCAATGAATTTAATGTTAAAGCTTTTACTCAGTTTTAACCGACATCTTGTATCAACAAAATTACTCTAAGTAAAACGATAGGTTAAATTTATAAATTCAACCCCATTCAGGTGGAATAGAGCGATTATAGCAGTCGTCTTGCAGTTGTATTTTTTTTAGGAACCGCGAAGATGCAAAGAGCGCGCAGAAAGAGGAAGAAGAGAGTTCCAATATTTTATGAATGAATTAGGATTGCTATAGCCTATTTAAGATGCAAGCCGGATAAGAGCAACCTAATCCAACTCATTTAACAGATGACTCTAGCATCCGAATTGTATTCTGATTGGCATCAATTTCTACTTGCACGCCGACTGGCAGAGTAAATTTATCTTTAATGTGACCAATCTGCGAACCATACCAAGCTGGAATTCCTAAAGGTTGAATGTGTTCTCTCAAGACTTGCGATAAAGTTAGGGAAGGTTGATTATCTTTGGGTTGACAATCGGTACATTGCCCAAAAATAAACCCAGAAATTTGCTCTAGAATACCGGCGAGTTTTAGCTGAGTCAGCATCCGGTCTATCCGATAAGCTTCCTCCCCAATTTCTTCTACAAATAAGATACTTTGTTTCCAATCTGGGAGATAAGATGACCCCACCATTGCCGCCAGCACTGATAAGTTGCCTCCGGCTAATTTTCCCCTAGCCTTTCCAGGCGTAATTATTTCTACTTTAAAGCTAGCATTCGGGGGATTTTGCATTGTGACAGCTTCCCCATTAAATAGAATGCGTTTAACATAATCTACTGTAAACGGATTCCAAGTGGATGTGCCGACGGGGCCATGAAAAGTGACAACGCCACTTTTGGCATAAATTGCTAACAGCAGCGAAGTAATATCGCTGTAACCAATGAGAATTTTGGGAGAAGCTTGGATGAGGGGATAATTTAACAGTGGCAAAATCCGATTGCAACCCCAACCGCCACGCACAGCAACAATCGCTTTTACAGAAGCATCGGCAAACATGGCGTTTACATCAGATGCGCGATCGCGATCGCTTCCTGCCAAATAACCGTAACGGTCGAGAAGATGCTTCCCTAATTTAACCTTTAACCCCAAACTTGCCAGGGTTTGCCGTATCTGTACAATGTCTTTCGCGTCAATTGGACTGGCTGGATTAATTAATCCCACCGTATCGCCAACTTTGAGGCGGGGTGGTTTTAAGGCGGTTTTTAAAAATGGATTTGCGATCGCAATCTGCGGGAACTCAGTTGCGATCGCGGAAAGCGCAACGGTTTTAAGAAACTGGCGGCGATTAATAATGAATGACAAATGACGATTAACAAATCACGACTGGCTATTGACAGTTTCCCACAGCGTCTTGAGAATCAGATAAGTAGAGGTGGCACCCGGATCTTGATGACCGACACTGCGATCGCCTAAATAACTCGCCCTTCCTTTCTTCGCCACTAAGGGAATCGTCTGTTTCATCCCCTCCTCAGCAGCAGCTACGGCTTGTTGTAAGGCTTCTGGGGTGCTTGCACCAGCCACGACAGCTTGCTGAAAAGTATCCGCAGCAGGTGATAGAGAATCCAGCATGGTCTTATCACCCAAATTCGCCTTACCCCGTTGCACAATGCCCTCTACAAACGCTTGAAAAAGCGTCACCATCTCCTCATCGGTCAGTTCCGACTTGCCTGCGACTGCCGTACTAGCCCGTAGGAACATCGTGCCATACAACGGCCCGCTTGCACCCCCGACACTGGAAATGAGAGTCATGCTGACAGCTTTGAGGATGTTGCCAATATCCTTATCTGCCACAGTGGGTAGCTGACTCGCCACTTTTTGAAAACCCCGGTTCATATTGATGCCGTGGTCAGCATCTCCAATTGCCGCGTCTAGTTCGGTTAGATAATCCTTATTTTTTTCTAAAACTACTGCTACGGCTTGCAACCATTGCAGGATTTGTTCTTTACTAACCATATTCAAAACTCTAAACTCAGACGCGATTTGTTGCGTCTCTACAACTCTAAACTCTTTTATATTCCCCACCTTAAAGCTGGTGTCTTCACGGGTGCATCCCAAAGTTGAATCATCTCATCATCTAACTTCAGTAGAGTGATGGAACATCCTTGCATATCCAGAGAGGTGATGTAAGGGCCAATTAAATTACGAACAATTTGAAGTTTTTTCTTTTCGCAGATTTCTGCTAGTTTTCGATAGACAATGTACAACTCAGAAAGGGGAGTGCCGCCCATACTGTTAACAAAGGCAAGAACGCGATCGCCACTTTCAAACGCAGGGTCAGTGAGTTCCTGTTCCACCCATTCTCCCTTATCTGCATCCCACTCGCGCACAGTGCGGGTGTAATCTCTGTCTTCGATGATAGAAACCGCTAGCATCTCGGTAATTTCATCGGCTGACTTCAAGGACATTCGCTGTCGTCCCGGTTCTCCGTGAATGCCGATGCCGGATTCTATTTCATCATCCCCCAAACTAAAAGTCGGGCTACCTTTGGCAGGGACGGTGCAAGAAGTCAGCGCCATTCCCATGCTATGCCCGTTGAGGTTAACTTGGCGACAGAGGTTGGCAACCTGCTTGAGATCGTAACCTTGTTGGGCAGCAGCACCGCAGATTTTTTCAGCGAGTACCGTCGCGCCGACACCCCGACGCCCTTGAGTATAAAGGCTATCTTTGACAGCGATATCATCATCAATCAAGATATTGCGTACGGGAATGTCCTCTGAGTGCGCGAGTTCTGCTGCCATCTCGAAGTTCATCACATCGCCGCTGTAATTCTTGACGATATTGAGGACACCCGCACCCCCTGTAACCATTTTGGCAGCTTCCAGCATCTGGTCAGGCGTAGGAGAAGTAAAGACTTCACCCGGACAAGCCGCATCCAGCATCCCCAAACCGACAAAACCGCCATGCATCGGTTCGTGTCCGCTACCCCCCCCGGAGATGAGGGCGACTTTGCCAGGAATGGGTGCCTCGACGCGATAGATAAAGTGGGGGTCAAAATGGACTTTAATCAGGTCGGGATGCGCTGCTGCCATTCCTTCTAGGCTTTCGCGCACTACATTATCGGAGTTGTTGATGAGTTTTTTCATATCGTCTTAATTTCGCTGGGAATCACTTTTTAAGTTGATGAGTTTTTTTATGAGCGATCGCATGGTATCTTCAGCATCGGTCAGCTATCTTATTTTTCTTAACTCGCCTCAGTTTTAGGCAAGTGGGATGTTGCGATTCGGTGATGTCTCAATGTTATGCCAGACTGCAACTTTGACTCACCAGGCAACTGCGGGGTTTGCCGTTGTTGAAATCTGGAATCCTTGTATGACTGGCAATTCAAGGATAATTTTCGCAAAGATATTGATAAATAATCGCAATAAGTCTAAAGTAATTTCTAGTTTCCTGGTCGAGCGCACCAAAGCGGCGATTTCTCATCGTTCCGAGGCGCTTGACGTTACGCCAGCATATTTAGGGTTGCAATAGCAATAAACAAACACAAGGCAGAAGGCATCGATATTGGCACCAATCCAGAAAATAGTGAAAAATCGGTTAATCGGGGAAGTCTTAGGATTTATACAGCCACGACCCTCTCTGCTTGTCGGCTTAATTTTGAGCCTCCTGATTCTCCTTATTTGCCTGGTGGTCAGTATTAGCTATGGTGCAGCCGACATTTCCGCAAGCACCATTTATGCAGCGTTGACAGCGTTTGATGGGTCTGCGGATCACCTGATTATTCGGACGATTAGGCTACCGCGATCGCTCATCGCCATCTTGGTTGGTGCCGCAATGGCGATCGCCGGTGCAATTATGCAAGGCATTACCCGCAACCCCTTGGCTGACCCCGGAATCCTGGGAATCAACGCAGGTGCCGCAATGGCAGTAGTCATCGCCGTATTTGCTTTCGGAACAACCGATCCGAGTTTTTATGCTTGGTACGCCTTTCTGGGTGCCGGTGCTGCTGCGATCGCTGTCTATTTCCTCGGTTCCTTGGGTCGCGGTGGACTCACCCCACTCAACCTCACCATCGCCGGTGCAGCGATTAGTACCTTCCTGTCTTCAGTGACAACCGGCATCCTGATTTTCAGCCAACGCACGCTTGATGAAATCCGCTTTTGGATGGCTGGATCGATTGCGGGTCGTGACTTCACGATTGTCTGGCAAGTGCTGCCCTATATCACCATCGGACTGATATTAGCCTTCGCTTTAGGCAAACAAATCACGACTTTGAATCTCGGTGAAGATGTCGCCAAAGGCTTAGGTCAACGAACCGCATGGGTAAAAGTTGCCGCTGCTTTCAGTGTCATCTTACTGGCAGGCAGTGCCGTTGCCGCCGCTGGTCCGATTGGATTTATTGGTTTAGTTGTCCCCCACGTTGTCCGCTTGTTGGTTGGCGTCGATTACCGCTGGATTATGCCGTATTCTGCGGTTTTTGGAGCCATTTTACTGTTAACAGCGGATATTGGTGCCAGATTGCTGATTAAACCCCAAGAACTTCCAGTCGGAGTCATGACTGCTTTCGTGGGTGCGCCCTTGTTCGTTTATCTTGCCCGCTTCAAGGTGAAAAAATGAACAACTGGTTGGTCGTTCGTTCTAAGGCGCTTCCGGTATCCTTCCGTATCGATCGGCGTATTCCTAGTATCCTGAGTATTCTGGTCTTCGTTACCCTGGCGGCGATGGTTGTCAGTGTTTCTTATGGGGAATATCCGATTCCCATCCTCTCCGTCATCAAAACCTTACTCGGACTGGAAACCGGAAACCCTGACTATCCCTTCATTATCAATACCCTGCGACTGCCTAGAACCTTAGTCGCGGCTCTTGTGGGAGTGGCATTAGCGGTTTCCGGTACGATCTTGCAAGGCATTACTCGCAATCCCCTCGCCGACCCAGGCATCATCGGGATTAACGCGGGTGCGAGTCTGGCGGCTGTTAGTCTGATTGTTTTGTTTCCCAGTGTCCCGATTGCAGTATTGCCGGTGTCAGCCTTTGGGGGAGCATTAGCTGTCGCTTTTCTGATTTACTTTTTGGCATGGGATAAGGGGAGTTCTCCGGTTCGCCTGATTTTGATTGGCGTCGGGATTGCCGCAGTGATTGGTGCTTTGACTAGCTTGATGGTGACATTTGGTGAGATTAATAGTGTCAGTCAGGCGTTGGTGTGGTTGGCGGGGAGTGTCTACGGTCGCAGTTGGGAGGAGGTATGGTCGGTTGCACCTTGGTTCGCGGTGTTGGTGCCCTTGGCTTTGGGGAAAGCGCGACAGCTGAATGCTTTGAATTTAGGAGATGATGTTGCCAAAGGGCTGGGTAGTTCGGTGGAATGGGAACGCGGCTGGTTACTTGCGATCGCTACCGCGTTGACGGGGGCGGCGGTGGCTACCGCTGGTACGATTAGCTTTGTTGGGTTAATGGCACCGCACATCGCACGTCAATTGGTAGGTTCAACTCATGAGGGGTTAATTCCTGTCTCGGCAACGATTGGGGCAATGATTGTAGTGGTTGCGGATTTGCTAGGGCGATCGCTATTTGCTCCGACTGAGCTTCCCTGTGGTGTAATTACAGCCGCGATTGGCGCTCCTTACTTTATCTATCTGTTGGTGCAAAACCGCAAACGATGAACCCAAAGATGAACCGACTCTCCACCCGCAGGCTCACCTTGGCTTATGAAGGTGTGCCAATTATCAAAAATCTTGATTTGGCGATTCCTGAAGGGAAAATAACCGCTTTAGTCGGTGCCAACGGTTGCGGTAAGTCTACACTACTGCGGGGTTTAGCGAGATTGCTCAAGCCACGGAACGGGACGGTTTATCTGGATGCGGCTGATTTGTTCAAGTTATCTACGAAAGAGGTCGCTAAGCAACTGGGAATTCTTCCCCAAGGGCCAGTGGCACCAGAAGGGTTAACCGTGCGAGATTTAGTAGCGCTGGGGCGTTATCCTTATCAGAACTGGTTGCAGCAGTGGTCAAAAGAAGATGAGCGGTTGGTCGCGTTAGCCTTGGCGACGACTGGGATGACCGAATTGGCAGAGCGATCGCTAGATACTCTTTCCGGCGGACAGCGACAACGCGCTTGGATTGCAATGGCGCTGGCTCAGGATACAGAGATTTTACTCTTAGATGAACCCACCACTTTCTTAGACTTGGCGCACCAAATCGAGGTGTTGGATTTGCTTTTGGAGTTGAACCAGACGCAAGGACGGACGCTGGTAATGGTGTTGCACGATTTAAACCAAGCTTGTCGCTATGCAGATTACCTAGTAGCGGTGAAAGAAGGGTGCGTTTATGCCCACGGAACCCCGATGCAAGTGATGACCGAAGAAATGGTGCGCGAAGTATTTGGGCTGGGTTGTCGCATCGTGGAAGATCCCGTAGCCGGAACACCGATGTGTATTCCGCTGGGGCGAAAGCTGAAGATAAGCCAAGAGGCTGCCTTAAAGGGCGATCGCTTCACTGGAAACTGAGGGCGTAGAAACAAGTCGCGATCGCCCTTGGCGCAAGCGAAGCTATCGCGCTTTCACTTCCGCGTGCAACTGCGCCACAACACATTAAACTTTTGCAGTTAACGAGAATAATTTTCAACTATTCGTTAGGAAAATGATGATAAAATTTTTCATCAAGTATTTGCAAATCGCCCACAGCAAATCTCCCACAAGCTGGAATGGGGCTACACAAACAAAGCCTGCCGACCCAGGCTGAATTGAACCCGCGCAGGCGGACTTGGTTGAATAGAAGTGAAGCAACTTCTGCTCCCTTCTATTCACACTTGTTAATACAAAAATAAAATTTGAAGCCGTATTTTTTTGTTTTTTAAATTATCAATTTGTCAAGAACGTAATGTTAAATTTTCTTTCAGGGTGGTGTTTTATTAAAGAGCGTTTGCGTTCTCTTGATAAGTTGCAAAAAAGTAGTAGACGCTACGCAATCAGAGGTTTTCAAATAAAATTTTTCCGGATTTTCCCATTAATATTAGGTTTCATCTTTACTCTATTTTTGGGGAGCCAGAGTCTAAGCTTACCAGCAGCCTCGACTGAAATTCTCTGGGATACCTACGGCGTACCGCATATCTATGGCAAAGATGCAGGAAGTGCATTTCGTGCCTTTGGTTGGGCGCAGATGCAAAGTCATGGCAACCTGCTGTTGCGCCTCTACGGTCAGGCACGGGGACGAAGTGCCGAATACTGGGGAGAAGAGTACCTAGAGTCAGATAAATGGGTACAAACAATGGGAATTCCCGAACGTGCCAGCAAGTGGTATGAGTCGCAGAGTCCCGCTTTCCGCAGTTATCTGGATGCCTTTGCCGCAGGAATCAATGCCTATGCCAAGGAACATCCCGAACTGATTGATGATGAAGTGAAGGCGGTGCTGCCAATCCAGCCAGTAGATATCCTGGCTCACGAACAGCGGGTGATGAATTTTACATTTATTGTGAATCCGCAGATTGTTCAAAGCCTTGCCGATAACAAATCAATGGGTTCTAATGCGTGGGCGATCGCGCCGAAGCATTCTGCAAGCGGAAACGCGATGCTACTGGCAAACCCGCACCTGCCTTGGTCAGATTTATTTGTCTGGTACGAAGCCCAGATTACGGCACCAGGAATTGATGCTTATGGGGCGACACTCGTTGGACTTCCCGTACTCGCGATCGCATTCAACAATAATCTCGGCTGGACTCACACAGTCAATACCCATGACGGGTGGGACGCTTACGAACTGGAACTAAAAGACGGCGGCTATCGCTTCGACGGTAAGGTTCAAGCCTTTGAGACAGAAAAGAAAATCTTGAAGGTGAAGCAGCATGATGGCACACTGCGCTCAGAATCACTGGTCGTACAACGTTCCCTTCACGGCCCTGTTGTCGCAGGCAAGGAGGGAAAAGCCGTGGCATTGCGGGTTGTGGGGCTTGAGCAACCCGGAGCGTTGGAGCAGTGGTACTCGATGGCGCGTGCCACTAAACTGCCTGAATTTGAGGCTGCCCTAAAGCGGTTGCAGATTCCGATGTTCACGGTGATGTATGCAGACCGCGAGGGACATATCATGCACCTATTTAACGGGCAGGTGCCAATTCGCACATCTGGAAACTTTGAATACTGGGAAGGCATTATCCGTGGCGACACGTCTAAAACCTTGTGGACGAAAACGCATCCCTACCGCGATTTGCCCCGCGTCATTGACCCACCTAGCGGCTGGTTGCAAAATACCAACGATCCACCGTGGGCAACGACTTTCCCAGTAGCGTTAAATCCAGCAGATTTCCCGCCCTACATGGCACCGCATTTCATGCACTTTCGAGCGCAACGTTCCGCAAGAATGCTGGATGAGGATAAACAAATTTCTTTTGAGGAAATGATTCAGTACAAGCACTCGACACGCATGGAACTGGCAGATCGTTTCCTGGATGATCTAATTCCCGCTGCACGGCAGTATGGAGATAAATTAGCGCGTCGAGCCGCTGATGTGCTGCAAGCTTGGGATCGAAATGCGGATGCAGATAGTCGGGGTGGCGTACTCTTTTACCTTTGGGTGGAAGAGATGGAATTCGATAATGCATTTAGTACCCCCTGGAATGAGAATTCCCCGCGTACTACACCCGACGGTTTAGCAGATCCTCAGAGCGCAGTGAAGGTGCTTTCTACGGCAGCAGCCAAGGTGGAGGAGGCTTATAAAACCCTAGATGTCCCCTGGGGGGAAGTTTTCCGGCTGCGTTCTGAGGGTGTGGATTTGCCTGCCAATGGCGGTTCTGGAGACCTTGGCATCTTCCGCGTTGTTGATTTTGCCCCGAGGCAAGATGGTCGCTTTCAAGCGGTCGGGGGCGATTCTTACATCGCTGCGGTCGAGTTTTCTAACCCAGTCAAGGCGATGGCACTCATTAGCTACGGCAATGCAACTCAACCGCGATCGCTCCATATTAACGATCAGTTACCGCTATTTGCTCGAAAACAGTTGCGTTCAGTATGGCGATCGCGTCAGGATATCGTTGCTCATTTGGATGAGCGCAAGGTATTCTGAGGCGCATTCATGAAAATAAAGCCCCTAGCATCAGTGCCGGTGCTTAAACGAAAAACAAGACTCTAAAAAGGTATAATACAGGCATGGCAACCATTTCACGTTATGGTGTGATAAATGAAAGAGACAACTCCCGCCGCCATGCCCCCTTGC
>NZ_JAMPKB010000110.1:0-13092 GCF_039961925.1 Trichocoleus sp. DQ-U1
AGCTCCGTATACGGCATACCAACTCCCCAGTGTCTTGATGCTGATCTACTCCCTTATTGTGCAATCTCGATTATGAACTGGCACACTACTTGACCATTCATGCAGGAGGTCTATTTTACTGCTGAGGCGCGACGCGATCGCATCGCTCCGCTATTCTGTCATTACTCCCATAAAAAAATTACCCAGCTCTAGTTAGAGCTGGGTGATAGGAAAAACGGGCTAACCTAAAGTTGATTAACCCGATAGCTTGGGAACGCGCACACAAATTACTTTTGCACAACCAACTTGACGTTGGCATTTTGCAGACCGCGTTGCTTGACTTCAGCCAAGGTCTTGTTCACGGCATACTTCTGATTAATCGAGTTAATCAGTTCGGTTTGGTTGTGCTTCTTGGCGACGCCCCACAGGTCAGCAATCAGGTCGAAAGAACCGTCGCTGTTGCGAGACCAACCGAGGTCATACTCGCCTTCCAGAACTGCAACGATGTCAGAACGAACCCGCTGACCGTTATAACCCCGAACATCTGCTTCGGTCTTAACACTGATACCCAGGTCGCGGAGAGAAGCTTTCAGGATTTCGGCATCGGTGATTTTGGTACGCAGAGTGCTAAAGTGAGACATTTGGATTTCCTCCAGTAGAGAGTTAAGAGAAACGACAACTTGTGGATGTGAGTCTGCCGCCTGGACACATTACTGGGCGGCTTTTTTTGTCAAACTGCTAGCAAACTGCTAGCCTTTCCTCCTGTTGGGAGCAGGAGAAAGCTTTTAGAACTCCAGTCGCTGATACTCGGCGACGGAGGACGCAGCAGGTCGCGCTCGCTGTCTGGCCCAGTCCCTCAGGGCCGTTACCTGCTCGTTCATGGTTCGGGAAAGCGGCAGAGTAGCTTTTATTGCCGCGATGATATCAAGCTGGGTAAATTCTCGGTCTTGGGCAAAAGCTTCGTACATTGCCGCGACCAATCCCTGCTCAATTTCTGCCCCGGAAAATCCATCGGATACCTTAGCCAGCTGGTCGAGGTCAAAACGAGAAATGTCTCGCTTCCGCTTGCTAAGGTGAATATTGAAAATCTCTTTGCGTTCTTCCGCAGTCGGCAAGTCTACAAAGAAAATCTCGTCGAAGCGTCCTTTGCGGAGAAACTCACCCGGTAGACGTTCAACCCGGTTGGCAGTTGCCATCACGAACACCGGAGACGTTTTTTCTTGTAACCAGGTAAGGAAAGAACCAAAGATGCGGCTGGAAGTACCCCCGTCTGAGTCAGCAGACCCAGAAGTACCGGCAAATGCTTTATCCAGTTCATCAATAAAGAGAATCGCTGGGGAAATTGATTCAGCCGTTTTCAGGGCATTCCGCAAGTTAGCTTCTGAGCGCCCCACCATTGAGCCGTCGTACACTCGGCCCATATCTAGGCGCAGAAGTGGCAGACTCCAGAGGCGGGCAGTGGTTTTGGCAATGAGAGATTTGCCACATCCCGGTACCCCTAGGATTAACATCCCTTTGGGTTGGGGCAGACCGTATTCCCTTGCTTTCTCTGTAAAAGCATTGGAACGTTGTCTCAGCCATCGCTTTAGCTCTTCTAAACCGCCAACCGAATCAATGGTTTCATCTTCTTCGATAAATTCCAAGATGCCGTTGCGGCGGATTAGCTGCTTTTTCTCAGAAAGAATAATATCGACTTCTGTTTCCGTCAGACGCCCGGTTTTGACGAAAGCTTTCCGATAAACTTTTTCGGCTTCATCCCGCGTCAGACCCAAGGTTGCTTTTAGCAGTTTTTCCCGAACTTCAGTTGTGGTGCGGCGAGAACGGGTTTGCTCTAACTGGCTAGATAGCACTTGGTTCAGTTCTGCCAAATCTGGCAAAGGATAGTCTAGAACGACGACTTCCTTTTCCAGCTCAATGGGGATTTGCTGAACGGGTGACATGAGAATGATAATTTTCTGTGTCCCTTTGAAGCTGGCGATCGCATCCCGCAGCCACCGCGTTGTTGCCGGTGAGTCAATAAAAGGGTGTAAGTCTTTAAAAATAAAGATACCAGGCTCTCTTTGGCGTACTACCCATTCAATCGCTGCCTCTGGGGAGACGGTGTTGTGCTGGGTAATATGGCGGGGTTGACCGTACTCGACTATGCCGTGGGTGACAGTCCAAATGTAGACGCGCCGAGCCAGGGATTTTGTCTGAGCAATATTGGCAATTGTTCGCTCCGCCCGCTCTTCTTCGGAAGTTACTAGGTAGATGAGGGGGTATTGAGCCTGAACCAGAATATCTAGCTCTTCTTTCATATCTATCGACCCATTAGAGACGGCACAACCACTAGCCAAACATTTATCAACCGCAACCAACGTGAGCAAGCGAGGAATTCAAGCAGTCTGGAGGATTTGGAACTTTAACAGGGAACCAATGCCTCTTCTCCCTGAGAATCCGTGCCGAGTTCACCTCTGGCATTTTCAAGGGTAGTCAGCTCTTCAGCGATTACACCTGGTTGATTATCCAGGGAAACCATTTCTCCATCTCGCAGTACCACAGAGCTAGTACACTCCGGACAGGAATAGACTCGATGAGTCCTTCCCTGGATTGCTTCTACCTCATCAACCACTTCTGGGTTAGCCAAGTAGAAGACGATCGCTCTTTCGACAATTGTTGACATGGGTTCCGTGTCAACAGCTGAGCGAATTTTGAGCTGGCGATGGAGACCTGGAGGAAGATACAACGTAACCTTTTGCTTGTCTTGCATATAACTTTTCAGTTGTTCTACCCGGGTATATTTCACAGGTTATCTGCCTTATTCCGGGCTGTCAAGACATCATGCCAGCATGACGGCAATATTGTTACATTGCTTAACAGTTTCCGGCAGAGTCGGACGAACTGGCGTAAGGAATATAAGCAAGCAGAACGGAGATAGGTTTCGGCGGTGTCCATTGCTAAATAACCTTCCCAGAGGGGTCCGGCGTCCTAGATCGGTTGTTAGAAGTCAGAGAGTCGAAGCTTGTTGCAACTGGCGTGTTGTTGTTTATGCGATCGCACTCTGTGTAATGCTGTGGAGTTGTCGCGCCTCGGATACCCAGTCGCCAACCTGGAAAACGTATAGAAATCCGCGTTATAGCTTCGAGTTTCCTTATCCCAGTAACTGGATTGCTGCGCCAATGCCAGACAATCGGGATG
This sequence comes from Trichocoleus sp. DQ-U1, assembly GCF_039961925.1. Taxonomy (NCBI): domain Bacteria; kingdom Bacillati; phylum Cyanobacteriota; class Cyanophyceae; order Leptolyngbyales; family Trichocoleusaceae; genus Trichocoleus; species Trichocoleus sp. DQ-U1. The sequence goes on from NZ_JAMPKB010000110.1 coordinate 3,157, forward strand.
GAAGAGCTTTTAGAGATCCTCAAGACCCAGAGGTGGAAATATTAGGAGTGGCAGGCGATCGCTTGCCAGAAATTGAACTTGCGCCATCAGGGCAAAAAACTCCCCATCAATTCACGCAGAAGAACTTTACTACCCAACAAGGAGTTACCGGAAAACTTTATGTAGAACTACGTTCAGATATCAGTTTGATGCGATTGACACTGATTCAGGGAAGGATACGCTACTACTGGCAGGGGCGATCGCCCTCTAAACAATTTCCCAATTATTATCGCTTCTTCTATTATGTTGCCGGACAATACCGCATCCCCTTGCAACTGGAAGGAAGAGAGGGAGAGAGGTTAAAAGAGGGAGATTCCAGGCAGTAATCAGCGCGAAATCCTATAAAACCTCAAAATTCTCTAAAAATATAGGGCTTTGGCAATTTTTAATTTTAACTTTTACTTTTAAAATTCCGGAAGGGATTAGGATTGGTCTGAGGAAATCCGCTTTATCCGAATTACCTGCCAATCCGCGTGGTTTTACCATAAGTGTAAAGTGCCATTTAATTCCATGCCCTCCGAAACAGAATCACCCCAGAATCTACCAACCGAGTCAAAGCCATTGCGAGTTTTGATTGTAGAAGACGATCCCATGATGCAGTTGGGTTTGGAGCAGTCATTAGCCGCTCATCCGCAGTTCACGATTGTCGGACAAGCCGAAGATGGCTATTTAGGCGTTGAAGCTGCTCTTAAACTGAAACCGGATCTGGTGGTTATGGATATTGGTCTGCCAAGACTAGATGGAATTGCCGCCACTCAGCAAATCAAGGCAGCGCTTCCTAATATCCGGGTAGTGGTATTGACCTCCCATACAACAGAAACCGAGATTATTGCCGCCCTTTCTAGTGGTGCGGATGCTTACTGCATCAAAGGTGCCAGTGTAGAACGCTTGCTCTCTGCGATCGCTGCCGCCCAAGAAGGTGCTACCTACCTCGATCCGCAAATTGCACGACGAGTAATTGACCATCTTAAACCGCCTTCAGTGACCGGCACTGTTTCGACGCTATCGCAGCGCGAGTTAGAGGTATTGAAATTAATGGTAGAAGGCAAAAGCAATCCGGAGATTGCTGCCGCCCTCTACCTCAGCCCCAACACGGTCAAAACCCATGTCCGTGGCATCATGAACAAGCTGTCTGTCGATGACCGGGTTCAGGCAGCTGTCGTCGCGCTTCGTTCTGGACTGGTGTAAACCAAATTCTGTAGGAATGCGATTCATTGTATTTCTACAGAAATGTCCGACGCTCCAAGTGATAAAGTTGTGCAATTTGATGTCTACTTTCCGTAAACTGTGCTGACTGTTGGTGCGTCGAAACCTGTAGTTTTGGCTCAATTAAAGACTGTCTGCTAGTCAGACGGGGAGTTTTTGTAATCGCCTCCGGGTGAATTAAAATAAACCCCATGCGTCGAGCGTATAAGTAGAATGACAACATGACCATGCACCCTTGAATTCAGTGTCAGGTCTCAGGTTAAGACGATTAGAAGCGATCGCACTTCATCCCCTTGTCTCACCCAACTGGGTGAACATCAATTCTGTCTTAAGCTAGATGAAAGATTGCCAAGGCTAAGCAAATTAACTCACGAGTCTTTAGTTTAATCGTGTCCAGCTACTTAGATGGTCAACAACACTTTAAAAAAAATCCTATCTATACAATTCAACTGTTTAAAAAACAGTAGTTATCAAAATAATATGATTTATTTTATCTACCTCATGCTCTTGATTCACCCAAATGGATGATTTCGAGAAATGCCAAGCATTAGCACTTAAATAAAAGCTTTTTTAAAAGGTGGTAAGAATCAATATCATCCAAAAGAATGAGCTAGTTGGGTGAAGTGGAAGCTGAGAGCTAAACATTACCTTAGTAAGTGTAAGGAACACCAAATCACTTCAAGGAACACTAACCATGCAAGCTCCAATTAATACTCAAGCAAATGCTAACATCCAGACCAACAAACCTGTACTTCAGCGCGGTTCCCAAGGAGCATCGGTTGAGGAACTACAAAGACTTTTAACTCACTGGGGAAGTTATAACGGTGACATTGATGGAATCTTCGATATCGTAGTTGAAAATGCAGTGAAATCTTACCAGCACCGCGTCTTTTTGAAAGAAGATGGCATCGTAGGAAATCTGACTTGGCAGGCTCTTTACAAGGGTGCGCCCGTCAATATGCCAGTACTGCAAAAAGGTAGCAAAGGTCAAATCGTAGTCACGCTTCAGCGTCTTTTACAGACAACTGGCGATTTTACTGCTGCAACTAGCCCGAACTTCGGCTCAGCAACAGATGCAGCGGTACGATCTTTCCAAAAACGTTCTGGTTTAATAGCGGATGGAATTGTTGGCGATCGCACTTGGCACGCTTTGAGTAAGATTCCTCACTAAAGAAGGAATGTCACTCTCTTGACGCCTCTCCGTGAACGGAGAGGCGTCAATAAATTTTTCTATAAGGTTGATGAATTAACCGGATTCGATATAACTTCAAAGACTAAAAGGCTAAGAAGCAACCCGATTTAGAGGTAATGTAAACCACAAGGTTGTCCCTAATCCAGGACTGCTATTCGCTCCAATTTCCCCGCCGTGGGCTGTGATAATTTGCTTGCAAAGATACAATTTTAAACCAGTGCCAGTCGAGCAACTGGATCTCGGATCTCGGATATAAAGATCGAATAAGCGATCGCACTCTTGTTGGCTCATCCCGATACCGTTATCCTGAACCGTGCAGCGCAGTCTTTGAGACTCAACGGTGGTGCTCAGATGTAGGCTCAGTTTGGGGGGATTATGCTTCAAAATATGGTTGAATAAGTTTTCTAAAACTCGCTGTAACTGAGCTGGATCGACCATGACCAAGGGTAAATCAGCGGAAACAAGATTCGTTAGTGTCGCTTGATTTTGCGACAGCGTTGGCTCTAAGCCTTGGAGAATCTTTGCAAACAGAGTCTTTATTTGAATAGGCTCGCAGTGGAGGATAATGCCCTCTTCCTCGCTAGAATGAGTTTCTAACAAGGAATTAATCATTCCCAATTGCCGCTCGTTCCCTTGAATCATGCGTTCGACAATTGAACGAGAAAGGGTAATTTTTTCCGCTGGCTGATTGAGCAAATTTTTTAGCACCATTACAGTTCCAATTACCGAAGTCCGGAGTTCGTGGGAAACTGTATGTAAAACAACGTCCTTGAGTTGGTTCATTTCTTGGAGTTCTGCCACTACCTGCTGTAATTGGGCAGTGCGCTCCTCGACAGTGCGCTCTAGACAGGTATTCAGAGTGGATACTTGTTCGTAAAGTTGTGCTTGTTGGATAGCGATCGCGACTTGGGTTGCTAGCGAACAGAGCAATTCAATTTCAAACTGCTGCCAATGACGCGATCCGCTGCATTGATTGGCGATCAACATTCCAAAAAACTCGTTTCCCACCAGAATAGGAACGCATAAACTGGCTTTAATTTGATATTGAGCGTAGTAGGCAGTATGAAAGCGAGATTTAACGACTTTCTCGGTATCATCAATTGCCTGAACCTGACCTTGTTTAAAGAAAGATTTAAGTTCTCTGAGGTAACGGTCACTTGTCACCCAGCCGAGAATCGATCGACAATCCGGTGCCACCGATTCTGCTACAACTTTGCCTTGAGAATTGGCATCTAAGTGAGCAATAAAAACCCGGTCAGCTTGCAGAAATTGCCGAACTTCCTGAACGGTGTTGTTGAGAATTTGATCGAGGTCCAGCGATCGCCGAATTCTCAGCGCAATCTCTCCTAGTAAGCGAGCCGCACTCAGAGCGCAGATGCTAGCGCGATCGCGTTCTCCCGCAGCCCGGAGTTGGACTTCCGCCTCCTTTCGCTTGGTGATATCGAGAATATATCCTTCGTAGTGGGTGATGTTCCCTTGGTCATTGCGGACAACGCTGGTGAATTCATAAACCCATCGCACCTCCCCATCAGAGCGAATCAGGCGATAGTCCTGTTCCTGAAAATTTAAGCCAGCCGCATCATACGCTTGAGTCTGAGCCTCAACTTGAGCTAAGTCATCGGGATGAATAACGCTACCATACGTCACCCTGCCACTCATGAAGTCATCCGGTTGATAACCCCACTGACTGATATTGGGCGAGACATATTCCACGGGTCGATTTTCTTGGGCAACCCAGCGGAAGACCGTAACCGGCCCTCTGATAAATAATCTGCGTTCTCGCTCTAGTGCTGCTTCGGCTCGCTTGCGTTCTGTCACTTCCATCAGCAAGCCATCCCAGAGAATATCACCGTTTGCCTGCTTTTCCGGACGAGAGGCGCATTGTACCCACTTAATTTTGCCAGTCGGCGTGACGATACGGCCTTCCCAAGCCCAAGGTTGCAGCGTGGCGGCAGAAATATCTACAGATTCTTCATACCCTTTGACATCATCGGGATGAATTAAATCCTTAAGCAGTTGAAAATTCGCCTGAATATTTTCTGGTTCTAACTCAAACAATTCTTGGTACCCGGAACTGGCACAGACGATGGACTCACGACCATCCGGGCACCGCAGGTACTGGTAAATCATGCCCGGTATGTTGGCAACCATTCTTTGAAATTTCGACTCTTGCTGTCTTAGCTTGTCTGTCGTTTTCTGAATCGTTTTAATCTCGCCGTCAGCCAGAATTTGTTTAAGCTTTTCAAAGGCGGCTTCGTCCCGACAACACTCCTGGATGGCTTCTAGATATTCAGGCATTAGCAATTACTTCACTTCTTTTTAACTCAACCATTTTTCAACAATTTCACCAGATTAACAGGCTGAAAGCCCTGAAAAATGAAGTCCGAAGTGTGAAAAGCTACGCTTTGGGGTAACTTTCAACTTTTCTGGTTTTTCATTTTTTTATAGCCTTCATCCTTTAGTATTCCCACCCCTGCTTCAAAAATGCAGTCCATAGGTGATTGTAAGAAAACTGGCACAGAAAATGTAAAGCCTAATCTCTTTCTTCTATCAAAAGTAATATTTTTTTTGCCACGATAACAAGCAAAACTTGATTTTCATTGATTTTCAATTATTTTCACCGATTGAGCGATCGCTCAAAGGTTTATTTTCTAATTTAAGAGGGAGCGATACATTTAACTTTCTTCTAGCGAATCACCCAATCGGGTGATTTTTAACCATGCTTTAGTTATTGGTTAGTAGCCATCGCTAAGGATGCACCAGGATTCATTTATCTGACATCTTTATCTAGTCAGCATAGGAATCTAGTCAGCATAAGAGTCCTATTATTGTGTTTCTCGGTTGGATTGAAGACGAAATACCCAACTTCTCTAAGAAGTTGGGTATCTAAAGGGCTAGCATCTTATAAATTCAATCAGATTGGTCTAGTAAGCAGGCATAAAACAGCTCTTAGACTAATAACATCTTTCTGTTTATGGTGACATTGCAAAAGGTAAAGTAAACCAGAAGGTTGCACCAGCTTTTGGAGAACTAGTCACGCCAATTTTGCCACCGTGAGCTTGTACAATCTGCTGACAAAGATATAATCCCAAACCAATACCCGTTGAGCGTCGTGCTTGCGAACCACGGGCATAAAGTTCAAAGGCGCGATCGCATTGTTCTGGATTCATCCCAACACCGTTATCTTCAATAGTGCAGCGAATTGTCTGTTCTTCAACGGTCGCCTTAAGAATCATCCTGAGTCCGGGTGGGTTATGGTTAAAAGCATTCGTGAGTAGATTTTCAAACACACGCCGCAGCTGAAGCGGATCGGCGTTCACTGTGGGCAGTTCAGAAGGAATTTGATCGATCAGAATTGCCTGATTTTTGACACACAACAGCTCAAAATCCTCAACAATCTCTTGAATGAGAGAGTTAAGTTGAACTGGTTCGCGCTGCAAGACAAAACCTCGCACTTCGCTGGTGTGAACTTCTAACAAGGAGTTAATCAAGCGGAGTTGGCGATCGCTACTTTGAATCATCCGCTCTAAAATTGAGCGAGAAACTGGAATTGTCTTTTGTTCGTTGCCATTGGCTGTTAACAAATTCTGCAACACCAGTAACCAGCCGGTGAGCGGCGTCCGCAGATCGTGGGAAACGGCATGGAGGAAGACATCCTTCAGTTCATATAGTTCTTGAACTTCCTGGATTTTTTGCTCTAGTTGAGCGGTACGTTCCCGAACTTGGCATTCTAAGTTGGTATTGAGTTCCTGTACTTGTTGGAAGAGGCAAGATTGCTGAATGGCGATCGCAACTTGGGTTCCTAATTGCTCCAGCAAATCAATCTCGATCGGCTCCCAGCGCCTTGCTCCACTGCATTGATTAACAATTAATGCACCCAATAGCCGATCGCCTTTCACGCGAATTGGAACAGCCACGGCGGCTTTGACGTGATAATCGCGGTAATAGGATGCGATCGCTGGGTGAACGGTCGCTTGAGTTGTATCCTCAACGACTCGAACCTGATTTGCCTCAAACAAGGTTCGCATCTCCTCCAGGGAACTTCGATCGTCAAGTACCCAGTTCATAATCGGCGGGTAATTGGGTTCTACCGATTCAGCCATTACCCTGCCTTTTCCCGTCGTGTCGGAAGCGATAAAGACGCGGTCGGCTTTCAGAAACGACCGGACTTCTGCCACGGTAGTGTTAAAAATTTCGTCCAAATCCAGCGATTTGCGGATTCGCAGCGCCATTTCTGCCAACAAGCGATCGCGTTCTTGCACCAAGCGCTGCCTCATTTCCGCCTGCTTGCGTTCAGTGATATCGTTCCCAATTGTCAGCAAACACGGCTCACCCTCCAAGTTGATGATTTCTGCACAGAAAAGCCCTATTATTACCTTTCCAGACTTGTTGCGAAACTCGCATTCCTGGTTGCGGACAGCACCTTCTTCCTGTACCTGCTGGATAACTTTGAGGCGGTCTTCTGGATTCACCCAGATATTTAATTCCAATGTCGTATGACCAATAATTTCATGGCGTTGGAAACCGGAAAGATTGAGGAAACTTTCGTTGACATCAATGTATCGTCCCTCTTTGAGGGTGGTAATCGTTATTGAGTCAGGACTGGAACGAAAAGCGGATGCGAACTTCTCCTCTGAACTTCGCAGCGCCTCCTCAGCCCGCTTTCGGTCGGTAATATCCATTACCAACCCATCCCAGAGAATATCGCCATTGAGTTGCTTCTCTGGTCGAGAAGCGCATTGAATCCACTTAATTTTGCCGCTGGGAGTCTGAATCCGACCTTCCCATTTACAAGGTTGCTGTGTCACAGCCGAAACTGCGATGGATTGTTCATAAGCCTCGCGGTCGTCGGGATAAATTAACTCCTTGCCACAATTTGCCTGAATCGCCTCCGGCTCTAATTCAAACAGTTCGCGGCAACCGGAACTGGCATAGGGGACAGCCTGGGAACCATCCGAACGCTGAAGGAACTGAAAAATCATCCCCGGTACGTTAGCGGTAATTTGTTGCAGCCGTAATTCGCTCTGCCGTAGAGTTTCAGTCGTTTGCTGATGAGCGATCGCTTTCCCGAAACTTGCTGCCATCGTTATCAAACAAGCTTCCTCATCCTTTGACCACTGGCGAGCGTAGCGGCGATCGTCAAAGCCAATTAAACCCCAAAGTTTTCCATTGCAAGAAATTGGGACAACTAATATAGAGGAAATTTGCTTGTTTGCCAAAACGTCCCGTTCGCCATTTGGAAGTTCGCGAATTAAACCCCGAACTGCCTTCCCAGCTTGCAAATCTTCGTACCACCGACTGATGCGACAAGCCGCTAATGCCTGGTTGTGTAAATTGGGATTGTGAATTTGAGGTGTTACAAACTCTTTTGTCCATTCAAATCGGTGGCTAAAGGCTAATTCACGGGTTTCTGGATGAGGATGAATCTCAAAAATATAAGCTCGATCCACCCCCGTTACTCTGCCTAGAGTTGCTAAAGCTTGATTCACGCCGACTGCAAAATCGCGATTCGTCAGCAGTTGGTGAGTCGCTTCCGCCACACTTTGTAGGAGATTAGAGCAATACATGGGGCTAGTTTTCGCATACAGTCTAGTGGAAACACGCTCTTCTGGATAGGGAATTTTTTGACTCTGACTTATGGTTTTGTTCACTCTTTAACCCTTTTGTTCGATTGCAGTGGAGGCTTTCATCCTTCGCGCCGATAAAAGTCTTTTGATGGGTTGAAAGCCAAAGGCAGTAGTCAGAAGAATGAATTTTCCAGAAGCATCATTAAAAATGATGAATTGGGAACAAATTCATCATCTAATCTTCAAGATTTATCTTTCCGATTTCCGAAAAAATACGGATCTATCACCCGATCGGGTTAACCAATCTGTAGGAGGGCGATCGCGCCTGCGCCAAGCGATCCTATTTATAGAGGCTCTTCACTTGAGACGCTGGCAGGCACTTCAAATGGCACTAACGACTTTAATTCCCCAAAAACTCCTCTCCAAAATTCCCCCTTTTCAACCCGTACAATTCGCGACCACTTTAGGAATTTTGTCTGCGTTGCTGCTGAATACATCTACTTCGACGTTAGCTCAGCCAGCATCCGATGTGTCTTCAGAACAACCCAACCAGCAATTGACTGTAGAACAGCAATCAGGAACGTGTCCCGCATCAGTCGGACTTTGGACAGTCTTGTTACCTTCTGAAGGTGCTGCCGATCATACAGTTGTCGCTGACACGAAAGCGATCGCTAGTAATGGGAAAATTTCATCTTCAGGCAATACGTTTGTGGAATATGAAGCTCCACTACAAGAAGCTTATGCCTCCTGTGTTGGTCAGGCAAGTTCTCCAGATTTACACTCCTACAGCTTCGAGTTTCGCAATGGCAAAGTCTATTTTCGCGTGAATCTCGATTGGGTTCCTGGCTATACGAAGATTGTTTCTAAAACCGTGGCATCTGGGCGTCCTTTCGTGCATTGGCAAGCCAGCGAATAAAGTCGTGTAAAATCGCTCAAAATCGTTTTATTTATCAGCTTTTGAAATATCGCTCGTCTTTGTGAAATCGAGGAGTAATCAGTGCCAGTTACGTGCCTTTGCGACTGGAGATTAATAATAAAGCGCTCGCTTCTTGTCTAATAGGAAGCGAGTGCACGTTTTTTTGCGTATTTTTGATACTAATTTATACTCTTTGAAGATACTGATACTTTTCGTTTTCCACACACTTTCGTAATTCTTGCAGCTTCCTCAAACGGTAAGTTGCATTTTGATACTCTTGTTTTGAAGGAGAATCTCCAAGCTGATTGAGTACGGCATCACTTTCCTGACTAATTGCCTCAAGTAAAAAAATTCTTAGCTTCTTGCGATTCTCTTTACCTAACTGAAGTACACGTAAGTTTTCCTCTTCTCCTTCTATCTGTATTTTTCTTATTACAGATGTACCTATTTTAGAAAAATCAGATTTTGCTAACCACTCGTAACTGTCTTCTGATACTTCTACAGTGTACGGTGGATAACCATTTTTTGGATAGAAGCTGATATCTAACATTAGCCTTCCTCCTGAGCCTCTGACTCCATAAACTCCTTCTCTGGAAAATTCTCAGCCCAAGCTATACCTGCATTATCAAACAATTCTTTAGCTTTAGCAGAAATTGTTCCTGTAGTAAGAACCCCAATAACAGTTTGTTTGTCGATCATTTTCTGGGCTTCCCCTGGATAGATATTCTTTTTTGTCTTAATTTCTATATGTGGCATGAACCTACCTAACTATTATACTCACTTTGAATCTGGCGGATTATTTCTTTTACTCGTGGAACCTCATCAGGATTAATAAGCAAAATATCTCCCTTTGAGTCATTCCCCGTCGTTCTTTGGGCTAAAATCCCTTCTTCTTTTAACTTATCAATAACCCACCCAATAAAATTTCTGTGTACTGTAAGCTTGTAGATCATCTTGTCCTCGTCAGTCATTAGATAGCTCCTTGTATGTCTCCGCTAAATGTTGACGGGTTGAAA